>NZ_JAMQUS010000062.1:0-16883 GCF_025594995.1 Turicibacter sp. GALT-G1 | reverse complement strand
GCCGGGCGCACATAAAAAATCGTAGCAAAAAGATGCTACGATTTTTTTCATTTATGCGTCCTACTAGTTTATGAACCTGTTGAATGTCAAATAAGTCAATGATACTTCCGACACTTCTAAATGGATCTTCAGTTAAAACCTGGTTATTTTCAATAAATCCATTTGCCTCAATGTAATCAACTAATAATTCAATGAATTTTAATTAACTGACATTAAGCGACTGATCACTTAATAATTATGAAAATACTGCTTGGACCACTTCTTTTCCATTCCAACGCGCATATTAAATTCTATAACACCCGATTAAATAAGGCTGTAGAATAATCCACAATGTCTGTGATACTTAGCATATTATACTTTTTATACACGTCTGAAAAATAACTTTCAATTAAAGCTTTCTCAATGACTTTTCCACCTTTTTGATTAGGGGATAAGCCTTTTCTTGTCTCTCTCCATGGCTTTTCACAATGTGTCATACGTTCAAGTGCTTTTCCACTATAACATCCTAAATATCTCATAATCAAATCAATAAAAAACTGTTCTTCCTCATCTAAGGAGCATACGTCATTTTTAGATACAATATATTTATAATCTTTAAATTTACTATATATCTCTGGATAAACAGGACCTTGATCCCAAGCCTCACAATCATTTTCAAACAAATGATACCCATAAAAAACTTTAAAGAATGCTTGCGAATAGTAAAGAATTTTTTGTAATGCTAACGGTGTGATATCGTCACTAACACCTAAAATATAATCGACAACTTTAAAAATCTTATCGTTTTTCTCCCCACTATCAAAAGGTCTTACATACTTGCTTTGCTCTAACTCATCTTGATAGTCTAAGTTATCATGATAGTCTAGGTCATTTGAATCATCTAAGTTATCCTGCTGTGTTTTATAGGCTTGATAATCTAGATCACTAGTTTGCTCTAAATCTAAGTCTACCTTTAAATCATTTATCCCTATTTTATCAAGGTTGCTTCTACATTTCTCATAAGCAACTTTTGTTATTCTAGTCTGATTTTTTTGTAATATTTCATAGAATTTATTCGCATCTTCATTGATAGCTTTTAGCAAATCTAAATATTCCTTTTTAGGAACCATCCCTTTTAAATATCTCGTTATCGTTAATTCTCCCCAATCTAATAATAAAGATAAGGGCCTTTTCCCGATATTATACTTAGACATAATCGAATTGATAATACTTATCGTTTCATTAGACACTCTTTCTTGATAGGCTTTCTTGGTATTCTCGTTATTCTCTTCATAGATTGCATCGATAAATATTAAATGTTGGCACTCATTACAAATGGCCTCTTTCTTTTCGTATTCAACTTCATAGCCTTTCACTATTTTTTTATGCCTTTTTTTAACGACTGTATATTTAGTCGTTTTTTTACATTTCCCACAAAACTCCTGCATGATTAAAATCTCCTCTTGATTAAACGAACTTCTAAAAATACTTCTTTATATCTTCTAAAAACGGAATGATTTTTTTGATGAATTACGCGCTCGAATGATACATTCAACCTCTGTATCCTGTAACTCTATTATACATAAAATGATACATTTTCTTCAATCCCTAGTGTATCATTTTGATACGTTATTTTTCCAAATCTCGCAAGTGTAACATTCCATGACTCCCTCTTATTAAAAATCTGCTGTATTAATTTTCGACATCCTTCTTAATAAAAAAGATTAGTTTTTGCAAACTAATCCCTCTATCCTTTTAATAAATAAAACACAGCGCAACTAAAGCAATCACAATATAGATGTCACCAACAATTCCCGCTACTCGCTTTACATACAAAACAGACCAATCTTTAAGTCTAAAATTCGACATTTCGGGAAAAGAGTAATTACTTAATAGTGTCTCCAGTAACACAAACACAAAAGCTAGCCCACTGATAACAGTAAACCATCCCTGCTGAATAACAATTACTGTCCACAACATCGACACTAATTGAAGCATGATTCCTTTAATAACTGTTTTATAATACTTAGTTTTACTTTCATACTGACTCATATTTTTCTCTTTAACATAGTTTGAATAAGTAATATATTGCGCATTAGATAACAATCTCACTTGAATTTGACACCCGACTAACAACAACGTAATAAAAAAATAACCAACTAGTACAATCCGTGAAATAACTTCTAAAATCAACTCCATTTTATAACCTCTTCTCTATAAACTTCCTTCTATATTTATACTCCGTTATCTTAACAATGCTTTAATCCCTATGCCTATTTTCAAGAAAAAAGAGAATCACAACGATTTTCCGCTGCGATTCTCCTGGATCATTTATCGATATTCCCAAAGGCTTTTTATTCTATAGAGAAACAGAAATATATTTCATAATTTTATAGCAACCTTAGTTAAACATTCGCTTTAATACTAAGACATCCTATCGTCCAGATAAAAATTTTCTATGAATGAAATTTATCTGATCTTATATATCAAGCTCCTAATTTCTCAATCCCCTTCACTGCTACCTAGCGTCCCTAATTAATAACATCTCTTCCATCAAAAAATTCTCTCTTAATTCGATGCTTTAGTTAATCAATTAACATCCCTATCTTTTTCTTAATTCTCTTAATTGTTTCATTCTTTTTAAGTATTTATTAACCTCATCTTTATCAAAATCTACCTGTAACTCTGACACATCATCAATTCCCAACCACTCTATCATATGTTCGTACTCATCATCTTCAGGATTTGATAATACCTCTAATGCATATAAATAACCACCTACTCCACCACAATCCTCTGGTGGACAGATTCCCTCACCTTCAAGACAGAAAAACTCTTCATTAATAATATCTTTATAAACTTTCTCAACTTTTATCTTATGTAACCACTCATCACCAAAATCATATAAATATTGAATCACCTGTCTTGATTTCACATAATCAAAAACATTCGATGTACGACTTTCTTTATACTCATATGGTAAGCATGAATAGCTAGTATTTTTTTCTTCAGCACGATCAACGAAGACAAGATTCTCCTTAATAGCAAGCTCATATTCATGATAACTACTCCAGCCAAAAGACGCGTCAACGACTTGCTTTAACTCATAAAAGGTAATATCCTCTGGTACAACAACACGTCGCCAAACATTTAATCCTTGTAACTCTATTTTCAGCTGATAAAATTTCATCAAATCACCTCTATATTAAATACTTTTCTCTTTACGTTAAAACTTACCTAATCATTCTAAATGCTCATTCACTTCAGATGTACAATCACTCATCTTAGTACGCATTTCTTTAACCCAACTACTATTATGATACAAAATTCGATAAAATGATACATTTTCAACCCATAAATCTGTAACAATTAAAAAAATAATTAATTTTTCCTGATAAACTCAATCCTCTTTTGATAGAGTCTCGTCTGACATATTCAATTAAAGTTCAGATGATTTTAATAACTAAAATCCTATGACTTCGATCAGTTTCTTTTAGGATACTTCCTCGTCTCAAGAGGTCGCATCAACCAATATAAACCATTCACACAAGTTAAATCCCACTAACTTCAGACTTCGACAAATCAACTGTTATTACCAGTTCTCGGTTCAATCAGAATTAATGATCCTGCCCCATAATAAAAACTCTGTTAAAATAATCTAACAGAGTCTTCATTTACTTATTCTCAATATTACCAATGTTCTTAATCTGAATAGCTAGACGTCCGTCTGGCATATTAATGACTTCGATGTAGTCTTTATTATTGTAATAATCAAGTGGAATCGTGATTTCAATTCCAGTATCTGTTTTAATTTTCTGCGTTTTCTTTAGCGGCATCTTTACCCAGTTTGAATTTTGAACTGGTTTTTCAATTCCTTGATTTTCAATTTCCGCGACATACGCTAATTTTGCTTCCGGTGTCTGATAAAACACTTCTTCAGCAATTTCTTTCATATCAATATCTTTTCCTTCGTTGATTGTCTCTTTAATGACGCGTTCAAAGGCTGGCACCATCTCTAATTTATCTAACTCATGATGCTCAATAATTTCCTCCGCTACATAGCGTGCCTTCTTAACAGCCTCTTTGACGGAGATTTCTGTCTTACATTCTAGAATTTTATCAGCGTAAAGATGTGTATCATCATCCTCTGTTGATGTCATATTCTCTAAAATCGTTAATGTCATTTTGTCTAAATCAATCATGAAGAAATTCGCACTTTTTAAACTTGCTGCAGGGATAATAGATTGATGAACAATCAAGTTATTTTGAATTCCTGTCTCGCTTTGATTAACGTGGTGAACCATTCCTTCCTTGCACGTTAGCTCAAGACCAATAACATATTCAACTTCTGAAACTTCAATTTCACATAAGAATAAGTCACTTGCTGTGAAAATTTCGTAGCGATCTTTCCAATCATAACGTTTCGTGGCAATCGCATTGGCAAAATCAATAAAGGGAATCGTGCGATTACGATACTCTAAAAATAATTTTCTTGCCTCACTATCTTCTTTAAACACTGCCGGTCGTCCCGCTGCATTCTTCATACATTTTTCGATATTCTTTTCTAGAAAATGGTAAGCACCATCTACTGTCTCATCTAATGGACGTTCCGTTGGCATAAACATTTGATGCACATTATCTAATAAATATAAATAACAACTTTTTACATTAACCGCCATAAACTCTCACCTTTTTACTCAATATTCAACTCTTTTAAGTCACATGAATCGCTCGTCACATATAAAACTTCACATTCCATGTTTACATCATCAATTTTTTCAAAATAAGTTTTTGCAAACTCCCCATAAACAACAACTTTACATGGTTTATTGAAGCATCCCGCTTTCATTAAACGATTTTTAAAATCATATAAAACTGCCTTCTCAAACTTATTTACATCTTCATTTTCATGTTCTCCAAATTGAGCGTATCCTTCTTTAACCATAGGAGTCAACAAATCAAATAATACTTTATATTTCCCATCTAAATTCGTCGTTTCTTGTAAAGGAACTGAGCAGACATTTAAAACAGAGAAACGTGTATTCGTCTTAGCCAATTCACCTAATGATTTCTTACTTCCTGCATCAAAAATCGTCGCAGCGGCATGACCTACCTCTAGCTCTACATCAGTTGGTGCATCTACAATAAAGTAAACGTCTGACTCTGGATGAATAATATCTGATCCTTTTTTCTTATATTCAGCAAAATAAAAACGACATAAATTTAGCCATTGATTACTATACATCAAACCACTCCTAAGCCTAAGTTCATACCTACAAGTATACAACAAAAAATAACTTAACATAAAATAAAAATTACAGAAAAAACTTATTCATAAATCATTCACGATAAAATATAAATTGCATTAAACTATTGAATAACTGCAAACTAGGAGTTAAAAAAACTTCAACTTCTCCAAAGAATTACCTATCGAATAATATGAATCAAATTTTCTTTCAGATGCTAAAAACCGCAAAACATTATAGTGCTTTGCAGTTTTTGGTTTACATCAATTATACTTAAATAAACAAATTAAACTAATCTCTATTAGGAGACATAACAAAAATAAAATCGTAAATTCTCCATTCATTGACTTTTGATAAGATTCTCTTACTACTTTAATTCTATATTCTCAAAAACGGTATTCGCAGCCACCCATTGTTGAAATTTAATTTTAACGACTAAACCATATATTCCAAAGGTAATAACGATAACTAACCACCAAACAATCCAATGTCCAATCAACTCTTTAGGGTCCCCAATAAATTTTAATCGTTGACCACAAATCACCGTATGTTCACACCTCTCCTCTTGTTCCTTACACAAAATCCACGGATAAGCAAATCCTAGCGTTACAACCCCTAATAAAACTAACTTAATTTGATGAATTAACGCAGACTTAAAATGCTGATCGTAATATGAACCATACTTCATTTTATTATCGATAATAGTACTTCTTTTATACTCCATTACAAAGTCTCCTTTTTAATCATTCTACTTTTAAATTATACTAAAAAATAATCCTTTTCATACTGATCGGCACTTGAAGAGTAATAAAACACTATACTTCATCTATATATAACCGCTTAACTCATCCAAAAAAGCAGAGCTTATAAACTTAGCTCTGCTTTTTCTCTTGTTTACATCTCTCACAGTCACAAGGACGGATGGTATAAACATATTCATATCCTGTTAAAGTAGGCGGGATTTTCATACACATCTCATTCACAATCCCATCGACTTTTTTTGTATTCACAAATTTCATTCGCTCCCAAAACCTAATCGCTCGCCGAACTGATCGCAAACGAATCATGTCAAGCTCTGGCAACAACTTAGAACAATCAAGCAAATGCTCAAATACCTTCTTACCAAACCCATAACCCATCGGCAATGTCATAAATTTATTAATCTTCATATATGCAATCTGACGAACCAAGTCCGTCTTATTCGGATAATACAATTCTAACTGAAACAACCAATTCCATGGTCCGCTTGAATAGTGATACTTTAGCTCATATCCATATCGCTTCCGATTAACAATTAATACCACATCACTGCATAACAATTGATCCAATCCTTGCTTCCACTTTAAACAAAATGCCGCCACCTCATCTGTTAATACTTTCACCAAATCTGACATTTTCTCGACATTACGATGGTCAACTGTCACATTCATCACAGCCCTCCCCTCGCATGTAGTCCCTTCATTATATGCAAACTCTCACTTGATTGTGACATGAAAATAAATGATTTCTCTAAACTTTCTTCTCTCCCTTCTCCTCCTCTCTTTTTTAAGTATATCCCCATTTATTCGTTATAATTTCTTCAGTCAAGCCCTCATCGATTCCCTCTTCTCGCATAATCGGGAAAATCGTCTCAACTATTAAAAATGCTATTTAAGCTCAACTATCTCCTTTAGCTAAACATCCATCTTCAATCAAGTATAGAAAATGCAAAAATTCTACAAAAAAAAGAGCAGAGATTCGCAGCAATCTCTACTCCTTTAAAAAGTTATGAAATGGGAAATTGTGAGTCAAGAAAAAGTTCTTAACTATACATGCGACGCCCATAGCCAAAATCGCGATTTAAATCTTTATAATCACGGGTTTTAAATCCACAGACATCTATACAACCATTTTTAAAACCATGTTTTCTCACCACTAGTTGCCCCTCTTTATAGAAAATTTTTCCTTACGCTGGAGAAACCATAGATTTTGCTACGTGATTGTTCGTAGTAAATGTCATTAATTTTTTTACATCTTTCATTATGGCGTGACACCCCCTACACCGTGCTCTCTCTCGAACACAAGTTTATTATAACATATTTTAGTAAAATTTTTAATTTATTTTAGTAATATTTTTTTAAAAAAGTTCCTACAATTATTTATTAATCATAGGAACTTTTAAATTATCTGGTGTGTATGTGTGTTTATTTAATTAAGCAATAATCTCATTTACGCGAGCTAAAACATCTTCTTTAATTTTAGCCACTTGTGCATCCGCTGCATCGATCACATCAGCAATAACACCGATATAAACTTTTGCTTTTGGTTCAGTTCCTGATGGACGTAAGACGAACCAAGATCCATCAGCCAATGTATACTTTAAGACATTTGACTTTGGTAAATCAATGGCAGTTGTTGAATCATTTGTTAAGTCCGTGTGAATACTTTCTTTATAATCTTCAACCGCTACGACTTCTTTACCTGCAACAGTAATTGGAGTAAACTCACGGAAATCAGCTAAAATCGCTTGAATTTTATCTGCCCCTTCTTTACCTTTTAACGTAATATTCACTAAGGCTTCACGGTAGCATCCGTAAGTTTCATATAACTCCATTAACACATCATATAATGTTTTTCCATGCTCTTTGTAGTAAGCTGCCGCTTCTGCACACATTAAAACGGATTGAACAGAGTCTTTATCACGGACGAAGTCTCCGATTAAATATCCATAAGACTCTTCGTAACCGAATACATATTCATAATCTGTATCTTCAATTAAACGAGCTTGTTCACCGATAAACTTGAATCCTGTTAACGTTGAAACCACTTCAAATCCATATGAACGAGCAATTGCTGCTCCCATATCTGATGTTACAATCGTATTGAATACTTTCCCTTTAGCAGGTAATGTTCCATGAGCTTTCTTTTGAGATAAAATATAATGAATTAAGATGGCACCTGTTTGGTTTCCTGTTAATAACACATAGTCTCCCTCAGGATTTTTAACCGCTAAACCAACACGGTCAGCATCTGGATCCGTTGCAATTAAAATATCTGCATCGATTTCTTTACCTAATGCAATTGACATTTCAAACGCAGAAGCTTCCTCTGGGTTTGGAGATTTAACCGTTGAGAAGTTTGGATCAGCGACACATTGTTCTTCAACCACATGTAATTGCTCATATCCACACTCTGTTAATACACGACGAACTGGAATGTTTGCTGTCCCATGTAAAGGTGAGAACACAATTTTTAAATCTTTTTTATTGCAATCTGGATTGATTTCTAATGCTTTGACACGCTCAGTATAAACATCATCAATCTCTTTTCCAATGATTTGAATTAATCCGGCTGCCTTTAATTCTTCTTCAGACTTAACATCGATTGCGAAAACATCATCAATCGCATCCACTAATGCGATCACTTGATCCGCATCAGCAGGAACTAATTGACATCCTGTCTCATCATAAATTTTATATCCATTATATTCAGGTGGGTTGTGAGAAGCTGTTACCACAATTCCTCCCGCTGCTTGTAAATGACGAACAGCGAATGATAACTCAGGCGTTGGACGTAATGTTTCAAATACATACGCTTTAATACCATGAGATGCCATCACTTTAGCTGATTCCATCGCAAACTCTGGTGAGAAATGACGACAATCATAAGCAATCACAATTCCACGTTCTTTTGCATTTTCAACATTTTTTAATAAGTATTGTGCAAATCCTTCATTTGCCTTACGAATCGTATACACATTCATGCGGTTTGTTCCTGGACCAACAACTCCGCGCATTCCCCCTGTACCGAACTCTAAATTACGATAAAAGGCATCTTCTTTTTCCGCCTCTGTCATTTTTTCTAATTGTTCTCTTAAGTATAACTCTAAATTCTCTTGCCCTAACCAGTTTTGGTATTCCGTTTCAAAAGACATACAATACCCTCCATATCTATAAATATCTAGTTGCTATTATAGCATAACAATGACCAAAAAATAACATAAGCTCAGTAAAAAATAGTGACAAAAGTATCATCTATCCGACAATATACATATTTTACTTAAATGTCATTGTATACATTGCCTCAAACGTTTCACCTGATTGTAATAATTGAATGCCTTTTTTACTTGATAATTCTTGTGGCTCATTCACTGTATCGGCCATTCCGTACCAAGGTTCTAAACAAATAAAATCTGCAATATGTCCTTCTTGATTAATCGGTGACCAAATACCTACATAAGGAAAACCATTAAAACGGATTTCAACTTCACGATCATGATTATACGATTTTAAAGCAATCGCAGACTCTCCTTCTACAACTAAGGTCGGAAACTCTTCAAATAATTCTTTATTTAACGGTAAAAATTTTAATTTATCAATAATTGTAATCTTTTCATCTACGATCAGATTTGTCTTTGAATCAAATCTATACGTTTCAACTCCATTAGATGACTCAAAATATAAATAATAATCACCAAATTGATCATCCGCTTGTAGCCTTGTACTAAGTGCCGGATGAGCTCCGATTGAAAATGGCATGACCTCCTCACTTAAATTCGTGACTTCCCATTTAACAGCTAACGTTTCATCGAACAATTCATACCCGATTTTCAAGCTAAATTCATAGGGATAATATTCCAACGTCTTCGCATTTGACCTTAACTCAAACCAAACTTTTGTATCCGTTCGACACAACACATCAAACCACTCATCTCCAGCAAATCCATGTTGCATCAATGAATATCGTTTTCCATTTAATAAATACGTATCTTCTGCGAGACGGCCAACAACAGGGAACAACACCGGTGAAGACCTAGCCCAAAACTCTGGATTCGAATTCCATAAATAATCCAGTTCATAATCTAAATGATAAACACGCTTAACTTCTGCTCCATGATTAGCAATGTCGATTTCTAACCGATCATTCTTTAATTTCACCATGCTATCTCCTTACCTTTCATCATAACTTCCTTTACGATTTCCCCTCAAAAAATGAAATCGCTAACTAATTATAACACCTTTCCTAAATAAATGCGATTTTTTAAAGAAAAAAGGAAAGACTATTACTATAAAGGAGGCCATTAATATGGAAAAAGAACAATTCGTTGCCGTCCGTCGTAATAGCGACGGCGACCTTATCGCCTTTAAATCAAACACAGGAAAAGAATATGACTACGAAACAGCTAAAGAACTTTGTGAACAAGGACTTATCTCCAATGCCCAAACCTTCAAAGGTAAAGGTGGCGGAACTTACATCCGTGGAATCGTGGATGGAGAAAAAGACAACAACCTATCCAACCTACCAACATTCTAATTTATAATTAAAAAAGCACTCATCTGGAGTGCTTTTTCTAAACCTTAATGACTCTAAATCATGAAGTCTTTTCTATCTAGTATTCACCAAATTTCCTCGGAAATTATTGCATCGGATCGATAAACATAACACTATAAAGTAAGTGAACTAATATAAACCATACCACGACAAAAATAACGATTCCTACTACACCCTTCTTCAAACAGCCTGAACTGATAAGTGGTTGTACTTCTCTCATCATCACTTTTTCAGAAACTTCAGGTACTTCTTGATCACGTAATAAGTAATCCAATGACACACCATAATAATCACTCAAAGCTACTAAATTATCCGTATCAGGGGTTGATTCTCCTAATTCCCACTTTGAAATCGCCTGCCTTGAAACGTTCAATCGATCCGCTAACTGTTCTTGAGATAAACCTCTAGCCTTTCGTAACTTCTTTAACTTCTCACCTAATAACATGAAATCATCCTCTCTTCAACTCATAATCCTATTTTAAATGACTCCTAAAAAAACACTACCCATTTAACCTTGAATCTCCGCAACTAACAGTTGCAAATAAAAAAGCGTTGCTTTCGCAACACTTTTTTATTATTCATCGTCACGTAAAACCCAGTCTGCACCTTTGAATGGTTCGACTGTCCATAAATCTAAAAATTCTTGTTGACGTAATGCTTCATAAGCTAAAATAGCTGCTACATTCGATACGTTTAATGAGCGAACTTTATTCGTCATTGGAACACGAAAGCAGTTCTCGAAATAAGGACGTAAAATCTCTTTTGGAATCCCGCTACTTTCTGCTCCTAAAACAATATAATAATCTTCTTCAAGATTTGAGAAATCCATTTCAGCATGATTCTTTTGTCCATAACGAGTACAGAAGCAGAACTTTCCACCTTTATTCTTCTCAACAAACTCTTCCCAATTCTCATAGACAGTGTAGTCTACTTCATTAACATAGTTCGCACCTGAACGTTTAATACTTTTCTCATCTAATGAGAATCCCATTGGTTTAATTAAATGTAATTTAATATCCGTCGCTGCACAAGTACGCATAATATTCCCCGTATTTTGAGGAATCTCTGGATTATATTGAACTAAATGAATTGCCATAATTGTCACCTCAACTGTTTAACAATGAATTAAAACTAACACCAAAACTTTATGTGCTATGATTATCACTCTACTTGGCATGGCTTAAAATCATCTTAGATTATTGTTCGTTAATAAACATTTGCCATTGCCTTTTTATTTTACCACAAAATTCTTTATTTTTTGCAACAATCTTATTTGTTGTCTAATCGCTCATAGGCTTGTTTAGCCGCTTCTTTTAACCAATCAGGACCTTGTCCATCACGTATCTTTGCTATCTCAGGTAAAGCAGCTTTATACTTATAAAAACCAGCATTAAACATGGCATTACGTTTAAGAACAGACACTCCACGCCAAGATCCTGCTAAATGACCATACTTTGATTTAAACTCCTTATTCGTCATCGTTAACAATTCACTGATCTTTGGAAACTCTGCACCAGTTGGTTCCATCTCAGCATGTAGATGAAAATCTACTTCACGATTGAATGGACACACTTCCTGGCAAATATCACAACCATAAACATTCTTACTAATCTTCTCGTAAAGCTCAGGTGCTAAATATTCCTTCGATTGCGTCACATACGATAAACAACGTTTTTCATTCAGACTCCCATCTGGTTGAATAGCCTTCGTAGGACAAGCACGAACACATCGATCGCACGTTCCACACAGACGCTCAATCGGTGTATCCGGTGGAAATTCATAATTTACCAATAACTCACCTAAATAAATATAACTTCCAAACGTCTCATTGATAATAGAACTATTCTTTCCACTAAATCCAATTCCACTTCGTAGTGCAACTGCACGATCATTAAATACACCTGTATCAACACTGCCAATGACTTCTATACCAGAGATATGCTCCTTTAACCAATCTTCAAGTAATTGTAACTTCTTACCTACAATGTCATGGTAGTCCATCCCCCATGATGAACGACAAAATTGAACAAAAGGATCTTCCTTATCCTGCTTTGGCAATTCTGTCTGTCGTGGATAGGAAACACCAATTGATACAAATGACTTCGCATTTTCCATTGATAATAAAGGATTCGTACGTTCCTCAATCGACCCTTTTGTTAATCCTGAAGACCACCCTAACTCTTCACGTCGCTTAAGCTCAGTCTCTAAAAATAAAAATGGCTTGACGTCACTAAATCCAATAACATCAATTCCAACTTCTTTACTATATTCAATTAATTTTTCCTTTAACTCATATGCTTCACTATTCTCAATTATCGTTAAATCCTGTTTATCAATAACTCCTTGTTTTTGCTTTTCTTTCTTCATGATGATCACCTACCCTCTACTCTACTAAGAAATCACCAAAAACTCAACCAAAAACACTTATATTATAGCCTAAACTGTTTTATCTAAACAAAAAGGACACCCTAAGGTGTCCAAAATTTTATCCTTTATTTGCCCCTGCCGTCATACCTTCAATTAAGAATTTTTGCATGCTAATATAAACTAATGTAATAGGAACCGCTACAAGTACACAACCCGCTGCGAACATCGTAAAGTTATTTTGACTGTTACCACTAATCATATCATACAAACCAACAGCTAATGTTAACTTATGATTTGATGAGATAATTAAACGTGGGAAGATAAAGTCCATCCAAGGCGTCATGAAAGTTGTAACAGCTACGAACGACACAATTGGTTGGATTAACGGGAACATAATCTTGAAGAAGATTTGACCCTTCGTCGCTCCATCAAGCATCGCTGATTCATCTAATTCTTTAGGAATTGAATTCATATACCCTTTAATCAACCACGTATTATACGGAATTTGTCCAGCAGAGTAGCACAAAATTAAAGCCCAGTGATTATCTAATAAATTGAACGTTAAGAACAAGATATATAATGCCGTCATCCCCATGAAACTTGGGAACATTTGAAGCACTAAAATACTAATTAATGCTGGCTTTTTCCCTTTGAAACGGAAACGAGCAAAGATATACCCCATCGTTGTCGATAAAAATACAGAGAAAAGCATATTAATAACAGCAATTTTTAACGTATTCAAATACCACTTAGCAAAGTTTGTTTTTTCAAATAACTCCATATAGTGAGCAATTGTTGGATTAGCAGGAATTGGTGTTGCCCCTGCTAAAGAAGTTCCTTCATTAAATGATGATCCAACAATCCATACTACAGGGAACAATACAATAAAACACATAAAGATTAACTCAGCATAAATCAAAATCGTATATGTAATCTCTTTTACTTTACTTATCGTATTTTTTGTAGAAGAGGTTTTCGACTTATTCTTCACGCTATTTACTTTTAACGATTTAGCCGCTTCCATAAATTACTCCTCCTTAAATGCTGCCGTTCTCGTAAAGTTGATGGCAGAGATTGAACCAAGAATTAAGAAAATCAGAATTGAAAGAACTGATGCCATATTGTACATCTTATCATTCATCGTTAACTTATAAATCCATGAAATTAAAATATCTGTATGTCCAGCATAAATAAAGTTTGGATTAACTGGTCCTCCCTCTGTTAAGAAGTAAATTAAACCAAAGTTATTAAAGTTACTTGCAAATGACATAACAAGTAATGGTGCAGTTGCTGATAAAACTAATGGTAATGTAATCTTCCAGAACTGTTGACCTTCAGTTGCTCCATCTACCTCTGCAGCTTCATAAATATCTTTAGAAATTGAAGTCATAATCCCTGACATTAAGGCCATAAAATATGGGAATCCAAGCCATAATCCAATTCCTAAAATTGTTAAGCGTGGAATCCAAGGGTTTGTTGAATCAGTTAACCAATAAATTGGTGAATCAATAATACCTGCTTGAAGTAAATACTTATTAAGTGGTCCGAACTGACCATTAAATAACTGTTGGAAGTTTAACTGTGAAATCATTGCTGGTAAAGCCCAAGGTAAAATTAAAATACTACGCCATGCCTTTTTACAAATGACACGTTTATTATTTAAAATAACCGCTTGGAACAATCCTAAGAAGAAAGGAGCAGCTGTTGAAATAATCGCAAAAATAACTGTCCACAAGAATACATTCCAGAATGTTGTAAACCATTGATTAGATGAACCAACTTCTCCACCCATTGAAAATAAATATAAGAAGTTATCCAATCCAACCCAATTCACTAAATTTGATGGCGGTAAATGTGACTTGTTATAATTTGTAAACCCAACTAAGAAGGCGAAAATAATTGGCATAAATGAGAACAAAATTAACATTAAACTTGATGGAATAATAACAATATACTCAAACGCATGTTCCCATGTATGCGCAAACCATTCTCGACTACCAAGCACTTCACCTGTTTCATTAAATTGATTAGCCGTTTTATACGCATCTTTAATATTGATATACCAAATAATACCGAATACACATAAAATCAAAATAGCAATAATCCCTTCAATTAAAAGAATAATTGAATGATCGCCTGGTGTTAACCCATTCTCGGTTAACATCGAAGATTGAGTTCCTAACGTGATTGCCCCCCAAATTCCTTTTACAAAGAATCCAGCCTCACGAAATGAAAATGTACCTGAAAAATAATTTCCTGATACCAATTCAATTCCAATGAGTAACACTTGGAATACAAAGAAGAACGCACCTTTTAACCATTGCTTATTATAGGCTTGACCTGCCCCCCATACAATAGTAGATAATACTGCTGCCAATTTTGGTTTTTTCATTTTCTCCACCTGCCTATTTCTTGATTTATAAGTCGCACCTTATGAAAACTCTTCCCCTCACAATAATTAAATCGCTTTCAAAGTGCTATACATATATAATACATGGCAATTATAGTAAAATAAAGTGTGTAAGTGGTTACACATATGCGTTTTTTTCATAAAAAAAACAAGGCTAGTTGCCTTGTTCTTGATTTCCGACTAAATATGGAATGACTCTACGTCTATAGACAAAGTAAGCTACAAGTGGTGCACCAATATTATAAATGAGCATTGTCAAACCTACATTGAACATTCCTACAACTAAAGCCATCACACATGGGAATGTTGATGAATAAATCACAATATTTAAAACTTCCTTATATGATAAGAAACTCGTATGCCCAAACTTCAATAACATCGATAAAGCAGCCACTACGAACGTAAAGACAAACGTTGATAATACACCTGTCTGATAAGCCCCTAACACAAATGGCACAACAAACATTGGCTTAATTGAAGAAGCTACACGACCAAAAACATCCTCATAACTCGCATCATCAAAATTTACTCCTTCAAAATAAGAATAACCAACTTCATATTGTCTATCTTGTTCAACAAAAACTAGATGATCTTGATTGAAAACAACACCATTATTTACTTCATTTACATCTCCGTTAAATAACACCTTAACCCCATTACTCAAATTAATCTCAGCAAATTCAGAACATGTCAACGTACCACTTTGCACACCACATCCCACTGGAAGAGAATCCACAAAACGATCTTGATCCGTTTCTGTTAACTGCCAAATCTTTTGGTCCCAACGATACGGCGCATCACCAATTAAAATAAATGCAAATGGCGTCATCTGCATAAAAGATAAAATAATTAAAAATAACAAACTAATTAAAATCGGTGTTTTTCTTAGAGCAAATACTGCATCAATTGAATACGTCGTCTCTAACATCAACTTTAACCTTTTCATATCACACACACCCATCCTATAATCTCAAAATCCTCGTACAACAAAATATACCTACTAGAATTTTTATTATAATCTAGTCCATCAACTAAGAATTATAACAGAGTTTCCAAGTAAAGTATAAAATATTACACTATCTTCCCTAATCTGCAGGAATATTATATCAAGTATTAGAAAACACAACCATATGTAATCGTTATCACATTAATCTAATAAAAAAAGTATCCTTTGGATACTAGAAATAAAAAAAGAGTATTACTACTCATTATAACAAAATTGGTGCCTAGGGCCGGAATCGAACCGGCACGGGTGTCACCACCCGCAGGATTTTAAGTCCTGTGCGTCTACCAGTTCCGCCACCCAGGCACATCATTCATTAAATTATTTGGAGGCGCCAATCGGATTTGAACCGATGATCAGGGAGTTGCAGTCCCATGCCTTACCACTTGGCTATGGCGCCTTGTATGGAGCGGGTGAAGAGAATCGAACTCTCACAGTCAGCTTGGAAGGCTGAAGTTCTACCATTAAACTACACCCGCTTATTATTAATGGGGCGACTGATGGGAATCGAACCCACGAGTGTCGGAGCCACAATCCGATGCGTTAACCACTTCGCCACAATCGCCAT
>NZ_JAMQUS010000061.1:0-40691 GCF_025594995.1 Turicibacter sp. GALT-G1 | reverse complement strand
TTCTGTTTATATATATATAAATAGTATAAAGTAGGTATATTTTGCAATGGCTGTAAATTAGTTACTTGATTATTATTTAGATTCAATAGTGTTACATTTTTTAAATTAGCCAGTGGTGCAATATCTTCTATGACGTTATCATTTAATAATAATATCTTTAACTTAGTTAAGTTACTCAGGGGAGTTAAATCCTGAATATTATTTTCATGTAACTTTAAGAATGTGACATTTTTAAAATACTGTATTCCTTCTAAATTACTAATACCCGCCTGACTTAAATCAAGGGTTTGGGGTGCATTCTCAGCTTCTGCTATGGAAATCTCATCATTTGGTGATTTTCCTAATTGACGTAAAAGAGCAACTTTTAAATCTGAGTCTGGAAATTGAATGACATCACTAGCTTGAATACTGAAAGAAAAAATTAACAATAGACTAAAAATACTTATCATAGTAGATATTTTTTTCAACATGTATTGTTCCTACCCTTCACAAGAATGTTATTTTTAATATGTTAATTTTAAAGTAACCTTATGAATGAATTTAAAAAAAGGAGTCAAAAATGACTCCTTTTATGCTTCAATTCTTAAATTCTTATAGTAATATTTTTTATCCTCATCTGTAATTTCACGAAGAACACGACATGGATTTCCAACTGCAATTGAATTAGCTGGAATATCTTTTGTAACAACACTTCCTGAACCAATGACACAGTTATCCCCAATTTTAACACCTGGATTAACAACTGTATTCCCGCCAATCCAAACATTATTTCCAATCATAATTGGTAAAGCATATTCATATTCTTGATTACGAGGCTCATGGTGAATCGGATGTCCTGCTGTAAATAAGCTAACATTCGGAGCAATAAGTACGTTATCCCCAATTTTAACTTTGGCACAATCCAGAATCGTTAAATTATAGTTCGCATAAAAGTTATTTCCAATTTCAATGTTATATCCGTAATCACAGCGAAATGGCGGTTCAAAGTAGAAATTTTCCTTTGTTTGACCTAATAACTCACGTAACAAATTATGACGCTCTTCAACGAGTACTGGATTCATATTATTAAATTTGAACAAGACTTGCTTTGCATATTGGCGCTCTTTTACTAATTGCTCTTCACTTCCTAAGTATGCTTTTCCAGCTAACATTTTATCTTTTTCAGTCATCTATCTTACCCTCCAATGCTAGTGTTTAACTACATGAATTTCTCCGTACCTTACTCTACGTAGCTCGGTTTTATTTTAATATTAGTTTTCCTCTTTATTTTTCTTTAATTATTTTAGTGGGGTTTGCATCTGCTACAAATATCATGCTATCATAAAGTATCGCAGGAGGTTGAAACATTCGGTAAGTCGGAGGAAGGATACGCATAAACCAAGAATAACCTTCTCCAAGAGTACCCATATAGATGTATTGAGAAATTAGTTCAGCTAGTTCCGAATTTCCCGGGACATTTTCAAAATCCAACCAGCAAATATCTAACCCAGCCATTTTTGCTGTTTTAGCCAATGGATTATGTGAGTAAAATACTTGATTTGTGCGTCTTTTAGAAGAACGCGTTGGCATATTGCAACGGGTCCTATAGAAATCTGTACCTATTACATAGTAACCATCGTCTGTTTCATTTGAAAGTAATTTACCCATGGAATCAAAGCTACCCCATTTAGCCACATGACTGTTATGACCTGTAACAAAGATACGCTCGTAACCTCTCTGTTGCTCTTGCTGTAATATCCATTGGACATTTTCAGCCATAAATCTATCTCTTAATGTACTGCCATCTGTATCTGTTAGGTCTTGAAGTTCACAATATTGCAATAGCATATCTGCAAAATGTATTGCTTTAGTAGAATCGTTCTTCCCCTTAAGTTCATTTTTGACTTGATTTATGATTTCCATTCGAGTAAGGTAATCGTATTCACTACTCCAATTTTCGCCATCCATAAGTTTTTGTAAAATAGTGGTATCTACGCCCAGTTCTTTGCATGCTTCATTTAAGAATTGAAAACTGTAATAGATTCTTTGCATATCAGATCCGTAAAAGCGAAGGTCTTCGCCTTCCGCCGCACTTTCATTATACTGTTTCATATACGAAATAAGCTCAGCCATCTCATCCGTGCGATATATAGCAAAACCAATAGCCGCTGCTGCTTCTTGAGCAGTTCCTTCTCCACCATGTATGTATCGATTTACTTGCTCACAGCCACCATAGTCCCCCTCAAGCACAAACGCTCTCACACCATAGTCTTCCACCATTTGTTTGAATACATCAAGCTTAAGCTGTTGGAATTCTACATTCCCGTGTGTAGCCTCTCCTAAGGCTATTATTTTAGCATTTTCTGGTATTGTAATATCTTCCACAGATTGTGCATATTTAGCAAACTCTTCTGGATTTGCATTTTCTCCTGTACTAAATCCGCCCAAGTGCATAAATATGAATGCCGCCAAAACTATTACTCCTAATAGTCCAAAGACTATATACCATATCTTAGAGTGTTTTGTTCTTTTTTTCATAACTAATATTTCCCCTTGTTATTAATATGAATTTCTCTACGTCATACTTATCATATCTAGTGTACTTCGTGTAATAGTTCTTCAGCAGAGATTTTAAATAATCTTGCAAGTGCAATTAAATTTGAGGTACTTGGATCAGATGTTCCATTCTCCCATTTAGATACAGCTTGTCTGCTTACACCTATTGCCTCTGCAACAAACTCTTGAGTCATATTACGGTCTGTTCGATGCTGTTTTAAAACTTCACCAAGAGATTTTCTGATGATTGATTTTTCTTTTCTAACATCTCCTGATTTTATATATTTAATTAGTGCTTTCATGATAAGTATACCTACACCGATAAAACATATTATAACTGTCAGTCCAATAAGAAGTATGCCTCCAAAAATAGCTACTCCTAAAAAATCAAGTTTCATACTATCAACTCCTTTCTTAGGTTTACTATAACAATATTTTCTGGTTTACACCACCAACTATCTCGCTATTCTAAGTTGCACTTTGGTTGCAAATATAAAATAGTGTAAATTTCAATATTATTTTACTCCTTTCCTATCAAAGTTTAAGTACTCAGACTTAATATAGAAATTAAATGCAAATAAAAAAGCACTCCATCCCTCAAAGATTAGTTCTAATTTTTATTTACTTGATACGATAGCTCTAAAGCAAAAGTAATTCGCCGACGCAGTTGCTCAAATAAATACTCTAAGGATGCTTAGTGTTGACGCACTAAGCATTTTTTATTTATATAATTATTATATTATGTTTAAACCTAAAATAAGATATAAGTTTTCTAATTAAAGCGTGCTCCGTTACTTGTGATACGGTTCATCATAACATATCCCTATATATGCAACAATAGTTGCTGTAAAATCAGTAACCCGATACAGAAAAAGGCACCCTAATAGGGGTACCTTGAATTAATCCATATAATTATTTGTTTCAGTGGGTAAACCTTTATATCGTAAACGTGCTTCAATAATATCCTTAATAATTGAATAAATGACTGCAAACATCGGAACTCCAATGATCATTCCTACTAATCCAAACAGTTTTCCTGCAACTAAAATTGCGAATAAAATCCAGAAGGCTGAAATTCCAATTGAATCTCCTAAGATTTTAGGTCCAATAATATTTCCATCGACTTGTTGAATCACAAGAACAATGACTAAGAACCACAATGCTTGGATTGGAGATACGAATAAAATGATAATGGCTGATGGGATTGCACCAATAAATGGTCCGAAAAATGGGATAATATTCGTAATCCCAATAATCACTGAAATTAATAAGACATACGGCATCTTAAAAATAGCTAAGATGATAAAGGTTAAAATCCCAATAATCAATGAATCAACAATTTTTCCACCGATGAACCTACCGAATGTTAAATTAGTACGATTCGCCAAGTCTAGAATAATTGTTGTATGCTTTTCATTAAATAACGATGTCACAACTTTTTTTCCTAGTCCAAAGAATTTTTCCTTGTCCATTAATAAGTAAATAGAAATGATAATACCTAAGACAATATTCCAAATACTTGAGGCAATAGACATCACAGCATTTCCGACAATCGGTAAAACGTTTGTTAACAACTGAATTACCCAGTTTGTAATCTCTGCGAATTTTTCACTAATGAGTGTCATATATTCTTGATTAATATTCATTTCTTGCAACTGCGTATCAACAATAATAGTTAGCTCTTTAACATATCGTGGAATATCGTTAATTAATCCACGGACACTTTCAATTAATTGTGGAAGAACAAATTGCATAAAGACATATAATATAATTCCTGCGGTAATATAAGAGAGTAAAATCCCTAGACCTCTTATCGATGACTTTTTAACTTTATTTAGCCCTCTCATTTTAAATACTTTATTTTCATAAAACTTAAGAATAAAGTTTAATAAATACGCAATAATGAATCCGATAATGAAGGGTTGAAAAATACCCATAATTTCATTTAACTTGCCTGCAAAGCTTTCAAGCTTTGAGATAATATTATAAAAAATAATACTTAAACTCACAACAATAAACGCATATACTGCAATCGTGTTATATTTCTTATTCCAGTTGAATTTCATATGTCCTCCTTATGACTTTTTAATTAGTCTTCCTAATCCGCTATCTAATTATAATTATATATCATAAATAAGGTAAAACTTATACCTATGTTCCTATATTTCTACTATTTTTCTATATATGTAAAAAACCACCTTTGGGTGGTTTTTATTATTTCAATTTAATAGCTCCAGATAATACATCATATCCTGTATAAGCTAAAGCAACTGCAGCTGTTATTAAACGATCATGAGCGAAATCTGTTACCGTTGCATCAACCATTTGTTGAGAATGTCCTGTAATTTCACAATCAGCAATTCCGATATACGGATGGATAGTTGGACATACATTACTAATGTTTCCAATATCTACTGATCCTGTTCCTTTACGATGTTTATGAATCTCTGTAATTCCTAATGAACGAAGGTTTTCGTTAAATGTTTCTGAAAGCACAGCATTTGTTTTTAAATCATCATATGATAACTCATAGTTGCTTACTTCTAAAGTTGCTCCTGTCATTAAAGCAGCCCCTTGAGCAATACCTAACACTTTTTCCTTAACAACTGCTAAATATTCTTTAGTTGCTGCGCGGATATAAAACTGTGCTGTTGCATGTTCAGGTACAATATTAGCAGCAACCCCACCATTAGTAATAATTCCATGCATTCTTACATCTGGTGTCACATGCTGACGTAAAGCATCTACTCCATTAAATAATTGAATCACTGCATTTAAAGCATTAATCCCGTTTTCAGGAGATGCAGCTGCATGAGATGGACGACCTGTATAATCAAACTGTAAAGCTTCCATCGCTAAAGATGTTCCACTTTCTGTCGTGAATCCCGAAGGGTGCACCATCATAACAGCATCCATCTTGTTAAACAGTCCAGCCTCTGTCATAGTCACTTTTGCTCCATTTGTTTCTTCGGCAGGTGTCCCGAACACATAGACTTTTCCACCGATTTCATCGATAACTTTACTTAAGGCAACTCCAGCCCCGGCACTGATTACACCAATCATATTATGACCGCATCCATGTCCTAGTTCAGGTAAGGCATCGTATTCACAAAGGTATGCCACTGATAAACCTGGTTTCCCACTATCGTATACAGCCTCAAATGCAGTGTCTAACCCTGCCACTGGGCATTTAATTTCGAAATCATGTTCTTTTAAAAAGGTTGTTAATTTTTCAACTGCTTTGTATTCTTGATTCCCTAATTCCGGATTATCATGAATAAAGCGATTCATGTCTACTAAACGTTCTTTTAATGATTCCCCGATTGATAATAATTCTTTTTTCATTATACTGTCTCCTTATGACCATCCCATTAAGATGGCAATTGTAATAAAGATAATTGCTAATCCACCAAAAATTAATTGAACTGGCCAAACCCATTTAATCCATTTTGCCCATGGAATTCCCGCTACACCTAAACAAGCCATTAAAACAGCACTTGTTGGGAAGATAGCATTTGAGAATCCATCACCAAATTGGAAAATTAAAATTGAAGTTTGTGGTGTAATACCAACTAACTCACCAAGCGGTGCCATGATTGGCATCGTTAAAGCAGCTTGTCCTGATCCCGATGAGATAAAGAAATTGATAAACATTTGAACAAAGAACATCACATATCCAGCAACTAACGATGGCAATTGTCCAATGAAGTTTGATAAGTTATAAAGAATCGTATCAATAATTTGTCCGTCTTGAGCAATGATAACAATTGCACGTGCAAATCCAACCACTACTGCTGCACTAATCATATCTTTTGCTCCATGAATGAATGAATTGGCCATATCATCTAAACTTAAACGCCCAATGAATCCACAGATAATTCCCGTTGCAAAGAAAATAGCCGCAATTTCTGGAATTCCAAATCCAAATTGTAAAACACCTATAACGATAGCAGCTAAACATACTAAGATAGATGCTAAAATAACTTTATGTTTGAATGTGAATGGTAAATGTTCAGATTCTGCGTCTTCTAACTCCTGACGACGTACCTGATCAATTTCGTAAACTGGACTTAATTGTGGATTACGTTTAATACGGCGTCCATACCACATTAAATATAAAATTGAAGCTACTGTTGTAACCGCCCAGATGATCGTGCGGAATCCAACCCCTGTTCCTGCTGGCACCTGTGCGATACTTTGAGCAATTCCTACCGAGAATGGATTTAACATGGCTGTTGCGAATCCAACAATACATCCCATATAAGAAATTGCCATCGCCATAATACTATCGTATCCTAAGGCTAAACATAAAGGAATAAGCATCGCAATAAATGGAATAGCTTCTTCCGTCATTCCGAAGATGGCCCCACCTAATGAGAATAATCCCATAATAACCGGAATCATTAACATTTCTTTTCCTTTAAATGATTTAACGGCATTTGTAATTCCAGCATCAATAGCACGTGTTTTTGTAATAATTGCAATTGATCCGCTAACTACAAATAAGAAAGCAATAATTTCTGCCGCTCCTACAATTCCATGAATTGGGGCTTGTAATACACTAAATAATCCTTGTGGGGTTTGATCAACATAAGCGAATGAACCATCAACAACGACTGTTTTCCCTGCATCATTGACGATACGCTCATATGTTCCTGCAGGTAAAATCCATGTTGCTAATGCTACGATAACTAAAATAAATGTAACAATGACTAAAGTATGAGGGACTTTAAATTCTTTTGTCTCCTCTTTACCATCAACTCTTGGTTTTCTTAAACTAAGCATATTTTTTTCTCCCTCTTATTTTAAATTTTAAATAGTGTTTAGTTGAAAGAGGCAAATAAAAAAAGCCTTGAGCCATTCACTCACGACCTTCAGAAAAGAACAATAGATCATCCTTATTTCCGATTCTCAAATGATAGCTCTCCACGATTATTGGGACGACTCTAATCAAAACATTCAAAAAGTCCTGAGGCCATTCTCAAGACTTTTATCATATAACCGTACTAAGTTAGGATGATTTAAATCCGGAATGATAGCCCTCCACAATAATAAATTGTGACAATGTTAAATATCTTCTACTTAACACCAGCTCTATAACCTTAAAGTATCAGTTATAGGCTTCGGCGAGAATCCCTTTCCTATCGCGTCAACATCTTCACTCTTCGATAGTACTCTTAATTACCGCACCTCTATCTAAAACCTATTTAATTTACAATGTCATCTTATCTTATTTTATACTCAAAAACAACATTTTTTTATTAAATAGTATAAGAAACACTTATTTTTTATTATTAAAACATTAAAATTTTATATAAATTAGTTATAAATACCATATAATGTTGAAATTAGCATTTTATTATTTGATGCTTGTTTTATCATTCTCTATTTTATAATCATATAGTTTAAAAGAAGACTATTTCGTTTATTTTTTAAATATTAATGTGTATTCATGATGATTTAAGGCTTTATTTTTTTGAATATTTTTAATGAAACATAAAAAGCTGTTGCTACCCCTAACAACAGCTTTCTACGTACCCTTGTAATGATGAACGACACTAATCTTAATTAGAGTGTATAACACTCTCCCTAATTAATGATAGATATAGAAACTTATTTTATATCGATTTTATTTGTAAGACATTTCAAATATGATGTGATTCTTCCAAGATTTCATCTAAATTGACTAAGTCAATTGGATAATCTTCTAAACTAATTTTATTATTAGTTGAGTTATTCGGAGTATCATTTACTTTCGTATCCGGAATGTACTTATTCTTTTGATCGATACAAAATGATAATCGTAATAAATAAATCATCCGATGCATTTGATAATCGTTAAATTTATTCACTACTACGTCCTCCTGTTTCCATAACTATTATAAGTAGTTATTTATTGTATAATAAAGAAAAAAAAGGTCACAGATTTATTAAAAAATCTGTGACCTTTTACGTAATAGCATCAAGTAAAATACGGTATTCATTTAAATCTTTCTGTTGACCAAGAACATCATCCATAATCCTTTTATATAATCGATTTTGAAATTTCGTATAAATAAACTCATCTAATATCTCTTTATCAACTAATTTTTGAATATCCTCTAACAAAATCAACATGGATTCAAAGTCTTGAGTTTCCAAATATAAATCTAATCCCCACTCTAAAGTCGCCTCTTGTTGTTCAAAAGAACCTTTATGAAAAATAATATCTTTAACCTCGACTAATAGACTATGAGCTTTTTCATAATTGCCTATTCTAAAATAAACTTCGCCCATCAAACATTTGGTAATCGAGCGTTGCTTAACTGTTTCACGGAGAGGGAGTGCTATCTTTAAACAATCAAGTGCTTGTTGATATAGTCCTGAGTCTTTAAAGCTATAGCCTAAATTATGATAAGCATAACCCAAATAGTCTTCATAAAAAGGATTATTAATCAATTCGAGTAGTAACTCTCTTCCTAACTCATCTCGACCTTGTCTTTTTAAAATAGTCGATTTAATTAAATACGCTGCCGCTTTAGGCTGTAGATATTCATTTTGTTCTAATACAGGAATAATCCACTCTAAACTTTTTTCATACTTGGCTTGATTTAAATAACAAAGAGAAATGTAATATCGAATGCGATTAATATTTCTCCCCCTATCACCCTCCTGACAATTAATAGACAGTTGTAAGATAGAAATAGCTTCTTGATATTGCCCTAATGTAATATAATTAGTTCCTACTACTTCATATAAAGAAGCAGGATTTTTAGTAACCTGGATACAGTAGCCGATTGCCTTTAATAAATGAACATTAGCTGCTAATAACTCATCATTTTTAACATAGTGTAATCCAAGTAATGTTTCTATTTTAATTTTATATTCAATTAAATCAAAATCCGATGCAATCTTATTAAAAGTTTCATATTGATTTAAGGCATCTTGAAGATTACAATGCTGCTCTAACCATTCTCTTGCTTGTTCAACAGGTGATTTTATAAACTCATTATAGGAATAGTATTGTTGATAGTCACAATTACTCAATTCACAAATTGCATCATAAACATTTCTTAACATATTTTCATTTAAGGAGCGCTTCTCTGTCTCAATCATACTAATATAATTACGTGAGAATCCATAAGACTCAAATGCAATCTGCTTCAACCCGTACTTCTCTCTTGCCTGACGGATCTTTTCTCCTATTGTTAAAAACATTTTATCACACCTAAACTATAATGATACTCTTCTTAGATTAAAAACTAATCCAATGGATAATTATAACTTTTTTATATTTATTTTACCACCGATTTTAAATGTCAATACTTTCCGAGCATTCAATAAATTTTAAATTCATCTGTCTAACAAATGTGTTATATTCTTGAATAATTGTATTATCAATTGATACCATCCCACATATTTACTTTTACTATATATACAGAAATATTTCCTATAGCAATCTAAATGTTTGATATTTATGGCTTCCAAGACAGACTATAGTCTGAAGCGAGCCTGACATCTCCCGACAAAACGTATCCTCCATTGGCAGGGTTTGGATCACCTAGCGATTTCTGAAAGAAATCTATTCCTCAATTGCTAGGGCTTTAAAAGTTTTTACGATGTAAAAAACTTATGGGAGCTTATATTTTAATCAAGTTGGTTATACACCTCGCGACCTTCAACGATGGATAAGTAACAATTCATTTCCTCATCAAAGATTGCAATATCTGCATCTTTTCCGATTTCTAAACTTCCTTTACGATTGCAAACTCCAATCGATGTCGCTGGATTTAATGAAGCCATGTGAATAACTTCGGCAATAGTAGCATTTGTATTTTGCAAGAAGTTATAGATGGCTTTGTTTAATGTTAAGACACTTCCCGCTAAGTTTCCACTTTCTAATCGGGCAGCTCCATCTTTAACAACTACCCGCTGTCCACCAAGATCATATTGCCCCTCCTTCATGCATCCCCCGCGCATACTATCTGTAATTAAAACAATCTTTTCTTTTCCTTTATTGTCTAATACGAATTGAAACAATTGTTTATTCACATGAATCGTGTCAGCGATTAACTCAGTAAAAACATCACTAGTTAAAGAGGCTCCGACTACACCTGGCTCACGATGATTTAATGGTGTCATTGCATTAAATAAATGTGTCACATGTGAACATCCTAAAGAAAAGGCTTCTTTGGCTTGGTCATATGTTGCATTTGTATGTCCAATCGACAACGTAATATCTGTTTTTTCTTTCACATCTTTTGTGAATGAATAATCTTCATCCATTTCAGGTGCATATGAAACTAATCTAATCACATCTGTATAGTCTTTGATAAATTCATAACTCGGTTTAATAACATATTGTTCCGGTTGAGCCCCTTTATAAATCCTATTGATAAAGGGGCCTTCCATGTGAGCACCTAATACTTTCGCCCCATTTAGTGATTGTTCCATACATTCACGAATCACATTTAAAGCACCATAAATATCTTTAGGACTCATCGTCATCGTTGTTGGCAAAAATGATGTTACCCCATTCTTAGCAATACCCGTACCCATTAATTTAATCGCTTCCGTTGTTTGATCCATCGTATCTGCTCCGCAGCTTCCATGGACATGAACATCGATTAATCCTGGAGCAATATACATCCCCTTAGCATCAATCACCTCACAATCGATTGGCACTTCTGTTTGAATATGCTGAATTGTTTCATTAAAAACTAAAACTTTATTTTCAATAACCCCATTTAATGTTACTAATTTCCCATTAATAATTGCTTTCATACGCCACCTCATCCTATTGATCTTTGTTTAAACCAAACTCAAAATTCTCATTATTACACCTATCATATCTTCCATGACTGTTTTTTCTGCGATTAATCGATAATGATTTATTGATGATAGTCACCCTGTGATAAATTCCTTTCTTTATTTAGGAAAAGAACTGCTTAACATTTTTTATTTCGTTCCTTTAAGGAACAAAATTGTTCAATAACTAAACTATAATTAAAAATGATTTTTTTCAAGCAATAAAAAAGACTTTTCCAGCTAGTTTAATGCATAAAAAGTCTTTTTTTATTCCATCAATTTAGTATTTAACATTCAAAATTTGATAGCTATCTAGGTAGCCATAGATTTCAAAATTAGTCGTTAATAAGTTAGTTAGGATAATACTTTCCTCACCCTTATTTTCTCTTCTCACTAAACTTAACTGGTGATCTTTATCAAATCTTAAAAATAGTAATTCTTCATTTTCAATGTCTTGTGGATAGAAATCAAAACCAGTTCGATCATTGGTTAGCTTCTCGGTCTTTTTCGTGTTTAAATCATACACGTAAATTTGATTGCTTCCTGGTACAAAGGTAGTATATTGATCTTTTACTTCTATACCAGCTGAATAATAGAGCCTCGTTCCGTCCTGTGAAAAGGATGGACTCATGGCTACGATACCTGGTTTTGTTATATTCTCGATTTGCTCATTCATCGGATTAAATAATTGTAACTGCTTATTCTCATTCATCATACGCCATGTTCCATTAATAACTGCAATGAGATTATCGTTAGTTGGATGAATGGCTAAATTATCAGGATACACCAACATCTTAATTTGATTAAACGTTTTAAACTCTTTTGTCTTCACATCATAAACACATAATGGAACACCATCCATTCGTTGCGAAGCTGAATTAGGTTCACACCAGATATATAATAGCTCACCATTTGTTGATAATTTAGCAATAGAAGGGTCCATTCCAATGTCGTCTTTTGTAATGGGAATATAATCAATAATTAAAGACTCCATTTTCTTATTAAAATCATATTGAATGATTCCTACAGGCGAATCTTCTTGAATTAGATATTTCTTCGCAAATAAAAGTCCTTGAGAATTAATCGTTAATTCATCATAATAATACTTTGACCTCTCAATTAAAGAGATGACTTTGTTTTTACTCATATCGTATAAAAATATGCCGCCTTGTGTTTTAGAGAAGATAAGATTATTACCATATACAGCATAAGACTTCACATCAGACATTTGAAATATTGTATCAAACGGATCGTTTAACTTTGATAGATAGACGTTTGATTTTAAATCTTGGTAAGCAACAAATTGTTTATTATCAAAGATTTGAGGATTAAAAAAATCTTCACCTTTATTCAAAGTTATTACTTTATTATTTTCCTCCAAATCAATCGCCACAATTTCTTTCTCTTTAATCGCCACAACTGAAGAAGCAGCGAAGACGGAAGTGGATGGTAGCATAAATAAAATGAATAATAAAATAACTTTTTTCATGATAGCAACTTAATCTAATGACTCTGAAATGGTCACTAATATTTGACTTTCTAATGTAGCAAGGACATCATGTTCTACCCTAGCATCAAAGGATAAAAAATCTCCAGTTAATAACTCATAGCTTTGACCATCACTAAAACTCATTCCTATTTCGCCTTTAATCACATAAATGGTCGCATATCCATTATGACTATGTTTCGGTAATCCTCTCCCGACATCAAACTTAAAATATACCGTACGGAACTTAGAATTACTTGCAATCACTCGTTGATCCTCATTTAAGTTTTTCAACTTATAAAATTGATTTTGTTCACTCATAATAGACCTCCATTTCATCAATCTTAGTATGCTTCATAACCATCATGTTATGAATGACCAAAACTAGGCAACCCTCATACAATAGACTAAGGAGGAGATGATATGAGTAATTTTAACCCAAATAAATTGTGGATTAACTATCGCTTGTCTAATCTAAATCAAATTCAACCAAGAAGATATACGTTAACACATTCCGATGAGACAGGTGAATTATTTTTAGTCATTGGATCTGATTTTGCTTACGAGAAGTTCACAACAATGCGAGATGAGGTGGCGGCAGAGTGGATGACGAATAGCTCAGGTCAATATTATTTTTATGTTTACATTCGTGTAGATGGAATTGATGGCACCAAATCATCGACTAAACGAAATGAAATTTTTATGAAAGAACTCCCTTTAGCATTGAGTGCTATCAAACATGGCGATCCTCATCTCTTTCATCTTTACCCACAATTTGAAAATGCCCCTATTTATGTGTTCTTTCAATCACAAGATTCAAAATTAAATCGAACCGAATGCTTCGGTTCTTTTAAAGACTATTAAAGCATTTTAACGAACCCAGTACACTCGTGAACTCGTTTGTATCTTTTTTTGATCATGTCCCAATCCGTCCCTGTATATTGACAGAATGACTGGACTGGAATCAGTCCTGAAATTTGTGATCGAATCCCATTATTTCCATTTACATAGACATGTAAATACGTACTTAATTTCATAAATTGTTGCTTTAGGTACCAACGTTGCACCCATTTGTCATCACGGGTCCATGCTTCAAGGTAAGTAATCTGTTTTTCCTTTAATCTTTTTTGTGCCTCATTCAACAAAGAAGTTCCAATTCCTTTACGGCGATAATCTGGATGTACAGCTAAATGCCAAATCATAGCCCCTAACGTCTCATGTGCTGTGCAAATAGCATTTGGTTCTTCTTCACACTCAATATCAAGCAATCCTATAACAACTCCGTTTTCTACTGCGACCAATTCAATAGACGGATGTTGATATCTTTCCTTCTCTCTTGCCACAATGTCATAATAAGCCGTATCTAAAAAAGATAACACGCGACAACGTACCCAACTGGTTTCATCTTCTATTTGATAATCCCTAATTTCCATTTAGCTCTCCCCTATCTATATAAAAAACATTAGAATCTCTAGATACTACATATACTTTCATTATACTCACTTGCATCATGAATCATGTTTTTCTTTCTATACATAAAAGAGGTATCGCTAACGATACCTCTTTTCATTTTACTCTTCTACATATTTAACTTTTGTTGTTTGGTTTGATGTTGATAACTGGAAAACTTTATCCATGACAACTGTCACAACAATAGCTCCGAGAGCTAACGTTACCCATCCTAATCCTTGTTTATATAACGGAAGGTATTCACACCATGTTGTTAAAGCTCCTAAACGAATATTTACTTGATTTAAGGCATCTACCACACTTATGACTCCAGTGACTAAGATTGTTACACTATAAACTAAACGACTTTCATTAATAAATCGATTCATCATCGCTAAAACGATTAACATGATCGCCACTGGATAAATCGCATTTAAGATTGGAACCGAAATTGAAAGGATTTGATTTAATCCCATGTTAGCTAAAGTAAAACTTGCAAAAGCCAACACCGTCGCCCATACTTTATAGCTCATTTTTGGAGTTAACGAAGCAAAATATTGTCCACAAGATGTGATTAGACCAACACATGTTGTTAAACATGCTAGTGTGAAAACAACTGCTAGTAGGAGAGCCCCTTGCGTTCCAAAGATATAAGTCATAACATACGTTAACGTTTGTGCTCCATTTTCAGTTGCTCCGTAAATAGCTCCACTCATTGCACCTAAATGTCCTAAAATCGAATAGATGGCAACTAATAATCCACCTGCAATTAACCCGGCTTTAACGGTCGTGCTAACAACTGCTTTTTCTTCTTCTAATCCTTTAGTTTTAATCGCTAAAGCAATGACAATCCCAAAGTTTAAAGCTGCAATTGTATCCATTGTTAAATACCCTTCTAAAAAACCTTTAACAAATGGCGTCGTTGCATAATCTCCTGTTGGTTCTCCATAACCACCTAGTGGTTTAATAAGTGATCCTACAAAGATAACTGCAATTAAAGTTAAAAGAGTTGGGGTTAACACCTTTCCCATGCGATCGACTAATTTAGTTGGTGCTAAAGCTAACCAGTAAGCCACACAGAAAAAAACAGCTGTAAATAAGAAACGTGCTAAAGTCACTGAAAATTCTGCTGGTAAATAAGGAGCGACTGCCATTTCAAAGGGTAAACTTCCTGCACGAGGAATTCCGAGCCCTGGTCCAATTGATAAATAAATTAAGACGGTAAATACAGAAGCAAAGACCGGGTTCACACGGTTAGCTAGATTATATAACCCCTTTGACTTAGCAACAGCAACAACTCCAAGTACGGGAAATCCAACCGCTGTAATAAAAAATCCTAACATTGAAACCCACATCTCTGTTCCTGCACTTTGTCCAAGAAACGGTGGAAAAATTAAGTTTCCTGCTCCAAAAAATAATGAAAATAACATTAAACTAACTAATAATAAATCTTTTCTTGATAATTTATTCATGAAAATGCCTCCCTTGTGGATTAATCTTTGTTCCCCCAAAGACTAATCTCTAACTTTGATTTTCTAGATTTTACTCGATAATATCACCTAAAATATCAGACTCCAATTGAATCACTCCCTTCAAATACTTAACAACCTTTCAATCAAAAAAACTTTTCTCATTCCTAAAACAGCTACATAGTAAGTAGTAAAGATCTTCACATTCCTCAATCAATGAGATAATTTCAGAGAATAAAAAAAATCCCATGAATATAACATTCATGGGACGAAAAATTCTCCGTGGTACCACCCAAATTCTATAAGCTAAAAAAGCTCATAGCACTCTATACGTCTCACCTATTTCAAGGTTTTAACGGCTTTTTTTGATAACGGGAAAAGACACCCGATAAGACTTACTCTTGGTTCAGCCTTACTTCTCAGAGATGATTTTCAGTTAATCCGTGACCATCGACTCTCAGCAAACGTCGACTCTCTGTGAGATATTAAACTAACTTACTCTTTCTCTTCAACGAATTTGATTTCTTGTTGTGATTATCTTAACACCCCCTAGACACAAAGTCAACACAACTTTTACATTTTATCCCATTTAGTTATTAAATTACTAATAACCTACTCTGATTAAAACGTGTCTATAAAAACAATACTTTCTACATGAAATAACTCAAAAGATATTCCTCTACTTAACATAATGACTATTAACCAATACATTCTATCCATTCTTATCCTTTATATGGATTTTTTTTCGTATAGTGAATATCTAGTGTGAAATGTTATAATGTAATCTTACCCTGCGGTCATTAATACCCTGGGTGTTGAATATTAACTATGAGGTGAGATTTATGACTGGTGTTGAACAAATTGTTAAGGATACAACTTTAACATTTGAACAAAAAGTCGTGGCATTAGCACGTTATGCTGAAAATAGTGTTCAAGTCTTAAATATTTCAGAAGAAACACAAGCGTTACGTGATGCGGGAATTATTTGTGATTTATTTGAGGGAAATGTTCCATATCGTCCACGCTATATTCTTCCTAACTATGAGAAATTCATGAAAGAAGGATGCCAATTCTTACAACTAAATCCTCCTAAAAACATTTGGGAAGCAACAAACTACTTATTAATTTTCTATAAGCATGTTCCTTCGATTACAACAATGCCTGTATATATTGGAAACATTGATTACTTATTAGAACCATTCATTACAGATGAAGAAGAGGCTAAATTAGCAATTCGTTTATTCTTCACACAATTAGATCGCACAATTACAGACTCATTCTGTCATGCTAACTTAGGTCCAAAACCGACAAAAGCAGCTAAGATTATTTTAGAAGTGGAACGCGAACTAGAAAACGCCATTCCTAATTTAACGTTAAAATATAATGAAGAAACACCAGACGATTTAGCTATTGAAGCGATTAAAACTGCTTTAGTAACAGCTAAACCAAGTTTCGCTAACCATGCGATGTTCACTGAAGATTTAGGTGATTACGGAATTGCAAGTTGTTATAACGGTCTTCATGTTGGTGGAGGGGCCCACACATTAGTACGTATGCGCCTTTCAAAACTAGCGGAAACAGCAACTGATATCGATGATTTCTTCAACAATAAATTACCTCATGCCATGACTTGTATGGCAAACTATATCAATGAGCGCATTCGATACATCGTTGAAGAAAGTACATTCTTTGAAACAAACTTCTTAGTTAAAGAAGGATTCATTTCAAAAGATCGTTTTACTTCAATGTTTGGATTAGTAGGACTTGCTGAGTGTGTGAATACTTTATTAAAAGCGGAAAAATTAGAAGATAAATTTGGTCATTCACAGATTGCAGATGATTTAGGTGTGCGTATCATGGATGCCATGGAAGACTTCATCAATAACTTTGAAAGTAAACATTGTACTGTGACAAATGAGCGCTTATTATTACATGCTCAAGTTGGAATCGGTGATGACATTAATACAAGCCCAGGTTCTCGTATCCCAATTGGAGAAGAACCAGAGTTGTGGAAACATTTAAAACAAACGGCTCGTTTCCACAAATACTTCCCATCAGGGGTTGGGGATATCTTCCCATTCGAATTAAATGCAGCCAATAATCCTGAATTTATTTTAAATATCATTCAAGGGGCATTTAAAGAAGGAATGCGTTACTTCTCACTTTACTCATCAGATGCAGATGTGATTCGTATTACAGGATACCTTGTTAAACGTAGCGAAATTGCAAAATTAGATCAAGGAATTGCTACACTTCAAGATACCGTTGTGCTTGGACAAGGACAAGTTCGTAATGGAAAAGTGTACGAGCGAAAAGTACGCTAATGAACGGTTATTTAAATAAAATCATTCCTTTCAGTTCTGTTGACGGCCCTGGAAATCGTACCGCCATCTTTTTACAAGGATGTAATTTTGACTGCGTCTACTGCCATAACCCTGAAACCATTAATCATTGTATTAACTGTAGTTTCTGCGTCAGTTTCTGCCCGGTTGAAGCACTATCTGTCAATCGTGAAGAACGACGTGTTCTTTTCAATCCAGCACTTTGTGTTGAGTGCGATGCCTGCACGAAAAAATGTCATCGTAACAGTACTCCTAAATATAAAGTCCAATCAGCCGATGACATCATGAAAGAAATTGAAAACTATCGTCCATTTATTCAAGGGATTACTGTTTCTGGCGGTGAGTGTACACTACAAGCTCCATTTTTAATTGAGCTTTTCACCAAAGCAAAAGAAATTGGATTAACATGCTTCATTGATACCAATGGATCAACGGATTTAAGGGAGCATCCTGAACTAATGGCTTTGACAGATGGGATTATGCTTGATATAAAAGTATGGGATAAAGAAACTCATCGAAAATATATAAAAGCTGATAACGATATGGTCCTTAAAAATTTAGACTACCTTGTGGATTGTGGAAAACTTTATGAAGTTCGTACGGTTATTGTGCCTGAACTCTTTAATAATGAGGAAACCATTCGTGAAGTCTCTAAAAAAATTAGTGGACATAATATTCGTTATAAGCTGATTAAATATCGTCATCTCGGTGTTCGGAAAAATCATTTAAATATGCAAACCCCAACGGATGATGACATGAAAAAATTAGAATCTATCGCTCATAACTTAGGCGTTTTAAATACAATTATTGTTTAACTTAAAACGGAAGTAAGCCTAATTGCTTACTACCGTTTTTTTATCTTTTTAAGAGCTCTTAGTGAAGGCTTTTTATGATGACCTATCTTTTTATAGTAAATTTGTAGTATAATGCTTTAAAAGGTGGTGCTATCATGACAATCCGTATTCAAAAATTAACCTTTTGGTTTTACATTTGGTTCTTCTGCTCATTATCGTATTTATCGAGTTTAGGAATCTCTTTAAATCAACCGAGTATCGTGATTCTAACACAGCTTCTTTTATTCCTGATTTTCTTAGGAATCTCATTAGTTGTACTTTCTAAACGCCAAAAAGAAATTAAAGAGTTAAAAAAAGCTCCTTCATTTCAGGCTCTTTATCGTCGTGAAATAATAACAGCTTGCATTGTTGCATTCAGTAGTGTGATTGATATCTTTTTCTTAACTAATATTTCTAAACTTATTTACTTAATTGCAGTATTTTATCACTTATATTGGTTTATTAAAAATTATTCATTATCAACAACTACCAACAAGTAAAATAAACCTCTATCAACTATCGATAGAGGTTTATTTATTATCCATCAGTCACTCTCAGATTAATTTATTTCGTTTAACGACAAACAAAATTAAAGGTGTGAATTTAAAATAGTTACCTTATTATAAGTCCCCTAGTCATAATCCCCACTTATAATGATAGCCGTTCTAAGTATGTACTGACTTTATGTTACAATTTAATTAAATGTATTGTCACTACTCTTGACTTATATGCCTGTCATTTCCTTATCCCTCAGTGCATATCATTTATATTGGATATATATAAATACTTGAATCTATCATCATGAATCTTTATAAAAGGAAGTGGTATTATGGGGTGGTTTAATGGAAGAACAGCCGCAATCTGCATTATTCTATTTATTGTATTCGCCCTACTATACACAGACTTCTTCGATGACATAAAAAGATGAGACTAAAACTGGTCTCATCTTTTTTACTATTTAATAATATACGTATGATCAAGTGGGCCATTCCCTTGGCCTAAATCTAATCCTTGTTTCAATGCTCCTGTAATATAATCTTTCGCAAATTTAACACTATCTTGTAGTGAACATCCCGCTGCTAAATGGCATGCAATGGCCGATGATAAGGTGCATCCTGTCCCATGTGTATTTTCAGTCAACACACGTTCACTATTGAATCAATACTCTTGTTCATTAGCATAGAGTAAATCATCCGCATCACTCACAGAGTGTCCACCTTTAACTGAAACGCCTCCGTTTAATTGGCCTGAAATAGTTTTTGCTGCATTTATCATGTCTGCTTTTGAAGTGATTTTAAATCCGCATAACACCTCAGCCTCTAAAAGGTTAGGTGTTATAATTGTGGCTAACGGGAGAAGTTGATGAATGAGCACATCCGTGGTATTTAATAAAAATTAATACGATTCGCCTTTTAATGGTTTTGTAAAACAGATAATACGATTCGCTTCTTCAAACCCAACACAACGATGAAAGTTTAGGCTTTCTTCACTAGATAATTCACAGTCACTTGCTAATTCTTCACATCCTTGTTCACGTGCCCATTTTTCACATGCAGCTAATAATTGTTTTGCACCACCTTGTTGACGATAATTCTCAACAACGAAGATTCCTTCTAAGTATCCAACTGGACTACTATGTGTCCCTTCTACATAATCATGTCTTAAATTAACCTGAGCAAAACCAATGGTTTCATTTTTATCAAGTGCTAAAAAGTAGGCTCCTTTATTCTCTTGTATTGTTTCTGAAATTTTTAGTGCCATAGCGTGCATTGAGTGATGGGGCCATAAAACTAACGCTAATCTCGCTACATCTAATACATCATTTAAATTTGCTTGTTTAATGTTCATAAAGTCTCCCTCCTAACCCTTTCAAGACTACTCTCGTTGTGGTCTGTTTTAATATGATTTATACAATTTATCTCTTTAAAATTGTATAAATTATCAATCTTAACCATAAAGTTATACAAATAAAAATCTCATACAGTTTTGTTACTACTAATATTACAATATCTACTTCCTCTATATGTAATCGATTACACACTTAATTAATATAAAAACGCATCCACTAATAACAGTCAATATTATACAATATATATAAAAGTGCTTTCAATCAATATACATAAAGCCATTAAATTATGATATAATGACTTCAGATATGGAGGGGGGATATTTAAAATGTATTGTTTTAAACCAAAAGCGGATTATTCTAGATTAGATTTTATGCTTTATCACTGTGGTAACAATGATTGTGAAAGGAACCAATCATGGGGGCCTGGAATTCGTGATTATTATAGCCTATATTATGTAACAGAGGGGTCAGGCTTTTTAACGATCGATGGACAGGATTATACAATCGTAGAAGGAACTTGCTTTCTAATTCCACCACAAGTTATTGTTAGTTACAGACCAGATTTATTGAATCCATGGTCCTATCATTTTATTGGATTTAATGGTCAAGCCGTGGATGATTACTTAGCACGTATTGGATTATCTGTCTCATCTCCTATTTCAAATTGTGAGAATGGTAAGAAAGTTGAAGCTTGTTTTGAGTACATTCTCGAATCAGTTAACCATCCAAAGAGTGCAGATTTACAAGCTATTAGCGGATTCTATGCTTTAATTGGAACACTCTGTGATCATACTGAACCACAAATCCCTAGAATTCAAACAATCAGTCGCCAAGCTGACTATATTCGTCAAGCTATTGAATATATTGAAACAAATTATTCACGTCAAATTACAGTTGAGGAAATCTCAAATCATGTTGGAATCAACCGAAAGTACTTAACTAAATTATTCAATGAGAAAATGGATAATTCTCCAAAGAATTATCTCATTCAATATCGAATTAATAAAGCTTGTCGTCTATTAAAACAATCAACATTAAGTATTCAAGAAGTTTCGCACTCTGTTGGATATACAGATGCACTTGTATTCTCAAAAATCTTCAAAAAAGTTGTAGGAACTTGCCCACGAGAATACCGTAGTGCGAACTTTACATCTTAACAAAGGAGTCGTTATGGCAAACTTAGATTTTATTTATAAGCGTAAAAGTATTCGTAAATTTAAAAATCAATCCATTCCAAAAGAAGATATCTTAACTTTATTAGATGCAGCTACTCATGCTCCATCACCAAAGAACCAACAGAATTGGCACTTCGTTGTGTTACAAAATCGTGACATTATCAAAAAACTCACTGAAATCGTCTCTGAAAGTCATATTGCTATTGCTGAAATAGCTCGTTCTGAAACAGAAAAAACACACTATATGAAATTATTAAAATACTATACTCTATTTCAACATGCACCTGTTGTTATTATCGTGTACGCTAATGACTATGACATGATTGAGTATGATATTTTAAAAGCAAATGGAGCCAGTGAACAACGCTTAGCTGAAATCATGGCACCTCAATCAGCAGCTCAAGGAATTGGAGCGGCTGTTGAAAACTTCTTATTAGCTGCTACAGAAATGGGATATGGAGCTTGTTACATGACGGGCCCAACACACGCTAAAAATAGAATTGAAACATTAATTAATTTTAACAAGCCTGGTTATCATCTTATGTCTTTAATTGCTTTAGGCGTTCCTGAGGAAAATACGCCCCCTGCACCTAAACGTAAACCACTTGAAGAAGTAGTAACCTTCATTGACTAATAAAAAAAGATGACTTGATGTCATCTTTTTTTGTTAGTATTATTTAAAAATGCTAGCATTTCATTTTATTGTTCTAATACAAAGATAGCAGCTTATAAATCTCTCCTCTGTTCAAAATACATTTCAAATTGAGCATGGTCACCTATGCTATGTAGTGGGTTTACAAACTCATAGCTTTCTTCCGCTGATAGGGAATGGGTCACCTACCATTTTCGAAAAAAATGTATCCTCAATTACTAGGGCTTTAAAGCTTTCGCTATATTAAAAACTTATCTGGAGTTATATAGCTAAATAACCTGATAAAATAAACCGTGTTTTTTACAATAGAAATAAAGCTTCCCATGTTTACGTTTTTGGAATCTAAATTGCATATGCCACTCAGGGTATTGTTTACTCATTAAGATAGTGTCTCCTGTAACAAAAGCGGTGAAGGTAATGTAGTGCTCTTTTGTCATTTCATGATTGGATGTAACGTATAATTCTCCATCGATTTCTTCAATGTTTAGTTCATGTCCAGCTTCTACTTTTTTTGGTACTAATGATTGTAATGTTTTTCCACAGCAAGATAAACTTGCTTCTGCTGTTGCTGTCATTAAATTTCCACACTGTGGACATTCATAAAATTTTAAGTTTCTCATATTTCCTCCTATTTGTTCATTAATTTTCAACTCTCCAGCTAATAGATGATCGACACTGACTCCAAAAATAGTTGCAAGTTCAGGTAATAATGAGACGTCTGGACAGCCTAGTCCTCGTTCCCATTTACTAATCGTTTTATCACTTATATTCATTAATTGGGCCACTTGCTTTTGGGTCATATTTTTTTCTTTTCGTAATTCATAAATCAACACACCAATTTTTTGATAATCCATCATTCTAGCCTCCTTTCAATTCTTATCAAAAACTAAAGCACACCCTATATCATTTTAACAACTTTTATGTCTTATTCAATAAACGCTTCGTAGAGTTAAGGATAATCAAAGAAACTAGCCCAACTGTAAAACTATTTTTTAGTCGGAATCAATGAAATAACCTAATTACTTTTGGCGTCTAGGTTAGGATTAAATATTTTAAAGTCACCTATTCATCCTTTCCCAAGCACTGTTAAATGAAAATGACAAAGCGCAATTTCTAAATCAATATACTAATACACCTTCTGCTTCTAATACAGTTAGCGGTGGATTAAAGTCATGGTTAAACAATAGCTTGGAGAACTCTAATCCCAGTATAAATTTCGATCAATTGATTCAAAATATAATCTCCCCCAATACAGTATTTGATTTCCTTGAAAACTTATCATATATCATACAACCATTCAAAGCTCTAATAAAGTGATCAGACTAATAATTGATTAATTTTAATTCTATCCTCTTTTTATTTACATTTTAATAGTCACATCATATAATAAGAGTATTGAATAGGCGATGGAGTTCGCCATTAACCGCGAAAGCTAATGACTCCTACTCTTTAATTCTTTTTATTGTGTATTAAAGAGTAGGAGTCTTTTTTGTGAGTTATCAGTTAGGAGGTAAAGATATGACACTTATCATTGTATTAATTAGCTTATTGATTATCGGAATATTGGCTCATTATAGTGGGAAACTTATTGAATATATTAAGTTACCCTCTTTAATTGGAATGATGCTTATTGGGATGTTAATTGGTCCATCATTCCTAAACTTAGTACCAGATGCCACACTAACTATTGCACCAACACTAAAAGATATTGCCCTAGTAACCGTGCTATTTATTGGAGGATTAGGGATTAGTGTAGCCCAAATGAAACAAATCGGTCGCCCTGCCATCTTATTAAGTGCTATTCCAGCAACACTCGAAGGGTTTACAATCGCATTAATGGCTATGTTATTTCTTAAATTTAGTTTTATTCAGGGAGCTATTTTAGGATTTATTATTGCAGCTGTAAGTCCAGCTGTTTTAATTCCATCAATGATTGATCTAATTAATCGTAAAGTTGGTCAGGATAAAGCTATTCCTCAAATGCTTCTCGTTGGCGCAAGTGCAGACGATACCATTGCTATTACTTTGTTCACTACTTTTTTAGGTATTTATATGCAAACAACAAGTGGTGAAGCTATTTCTATTCCCATGCAACTGTTAATGATTCCATTAACTATCATCATCAGTGTAGCAGTTGGATTTATCGTATATAAGCTTTCAAAACCAATCATTGAAAAGATTTCTTCATCGATTGGGAAAGTCATCGTCGCGTTTGGATTGTGTTTATTGATGCGAGCCATAGAAAAATATTTTCATCTTGAAATCTTTAATTCATTATTAACTGTCATGATTTATGGGTTCTTTATTCGTAACTATGTTGTGGATAGTTCCCAAATGATTCTTAATCAAATGAATCGTATTTGGAAAACTGGTAAACTTTATTTATTTGCCTTTGTAGGAATGGCAATTAATCCAACATTAGTTGGAGAGTTTTTCTTGATTGGATGTGGAATTCTAGCTATCTCATTAAGTGTACGCTCAATTGGTGTGTTAATCTCATTAATCGGGACTAACTTATCATTTAAAGAACGTATCTTTTGTGTCATTGCTTACCTCCCTAAAGCAACGGTTCAATCCGCCAAAGCTGCCATTCCAATGCAAATGGGAGTTGCTGGTGGAGAAATTATGCAGGCTATCGCTATTTTAAGTGTGTTAATTACTGCCCCAATTGGTGCCATTGGAATTAAATTAACAAGTGACCGTTTACTTCAAACAGAAAATTAAAAAGGGTTAACGATTTATCATCGTTAACCCTTTTTCTTATTTATTTTATAAAAAGATTCCTAAAATAGCGCCTGTTAATAAAGTTGAAATTGTTCCACAAATTAATGCTTTAATTCCTAGTGTTGCAACCTCACCTTTACGTTCAGGTGCTAGTGACGCAAATGCACCGACTTGAATTCCAATAACTGAGAAGTTCGCGAAGTTACACAATACGACCGATAAGATTGCAATCGTTCGAGGGGATAACACGTTTATAACATCAACCATTTCTCCATAAGCAACAAATTCATTTATACTTAGCTTCGTTCCAATTAATGAAGCAAAAGTAAATGCCTCGTCTGGTGGAATATGAAATAAGTAAGCAACTGGTAAAAAGACGTAACCGAATAATGTTGATAGACTTACCCCAAATAATCCTAAAAAGGCATTCACGATGGCAATAAGTCCAACAAAGGCAATTAAACTTGCACCAACATTAAGAGCTAATCCAAGTCCATTACTCGTTCCTTCTGAAATAGCCTCAAACAATGTTTCAGCTTCAGAACCAACAATTTCAGCATTTGCTGTTTTTGACGTTTCTGTTTCAGGCAACATCATTTTTGAAATCATTAATGTACTAAATGGAACAGTAAAGACTGCGATTAATAAATATTTGATATCAATTCCCATCATACTATATCCACCTAAAATACTCGCTGAGGCGGAACCAAAACCACCGACCATGACAGCAAATAGTTCTGATTTTGTTAACTTCGGTAAATAAGGTTTAATGACTAATGGCGCCTCTGTTCCACCTAAAAAACTATTAGCTACTGCACAAAAAGTTTCAACTTCTGTAGTCTTCATTAAACGTGCAATAAACTTCCCAACATATTTCACTAAAAATGGGATGATTTTTAAAAAGTATAATACTGAAATTAATGCTGACGTAAAAACGATAAGCGATAAAACATTAATAGCAAACACATATCCTTCAGCAATTCCTCCAAAGACAAAGTCCACACCTTCCATTCCCATTTGAATAAGGTTATTCACACTAAGAGCTAATTTCTCTAATAAAAACTGGCCGACTGGTATTTTGATCACAAAGAAAATTAAAATTACTTGTAATAAAAATCCCATCACAACTGTTTGTAAATTAATTTTCTTCCTATCTGTGGATAAAATAAATGCTAATACTAATAAACAAATAACTGCAATTAAACTAAAGATGCTATTCATGCTGCACGCTACTTTCTATTAACGGTTGCGAATCTCGTTTAATTTTTCTTCAATCATTGATAAAACTTTTTTCTTATCTTCTTCATTATTAACATAATCAATTTCATCAATATTGATGACAAGTACTTCGCTAGCATCGTAATGTTGCTCAATCCAGTTGTCGTATCCTTTCCATAACTCATAGTAATAAGATACTAATCCTTCATCTAATTCATATTCACGTCCACGTTTTTTGATACGTTCAATAATTGTTTCAAAGCTTCCTGATAAATAAATCATTAAGTCTGGCGCTTTTTTGGGTAATCCTTTTAATTCCTCCATCATGTTGTCTAAAAGGGATTCATATAAACTAAATTCTAATTCTGAAATACGACCTAGTTCTTTATTAACTTTAGCAAAATACCAATCTTCATAAATACTACGATCTAGTACATTATTATCATGAACTAAAGCTTCTTTAATACTTTTAAAACGGGTATTTAAAAACCATAATTGTAATAAAAACGGATAACGTTTCGCTTGGATTTCCTCTTCTGATGCTGTATAAAATAACGGTAAAATTGGATTATCATCCACACTCTCATAAAATACTTCTGAATTAAAATGCTCTGCAACAAGTTCTGCTAAACTTGTTTTCCCAGCTCCAATCATAGCTCCAATTGTAATCAACATTCTTCACCCTTACCTTTCATAAACTTACTTAAAAATACAATAGTTTTTTTGAGATAGCAACTCTTAGATAACGCCCCTCAAAAAATAGCACGGTTTAAATCATAGCACAAAAAAACAACAAAATCACACATAATATTCTGTCCAAATTTCACCATAATTTTTTATCCACAAGTTATTTTTTGACAAAAAAATCATCTTCCCTTTCGCAAAGAAAACGATTACAAACCGCGTTTTTCAATCTCCTATTTTGTCAAGAAAAAATTAAAATTTACTCTTTTTTAAACGACCAATTTAAAATAAAATTTTATTTATCCACAAGCAAAAAAATTAAATAAAGCTGTGTTTCATCGACAATTTTATAGATAGATGATTTGTTAAAATTCATGTTATTCAATAACTATTAATGGAAAGGGAGAACATGATTATGTATCAACTATTAAAAACTCTTAGATTTATTAGTATTATCGGTAGCATTACTAATATTTTTCTCTTATTATTGAATCTGTCGATTATTCTTATCTTTAATTCACTCGAACATATTTTAGCTCTTTCTTGGAAAAGCTTTTTTATTATTACAATGATAACTTTAATATCTTCTATCCTAGGATACTTCTTACACGGACAAAAAATAAAGATAAAGAAAAGAGTCCATAATGAATAACCCAGTTGCCTAAAAACTTAATTAAATAATACATAGCCTCTCTTGTATGACGTCTGCTTCTTGTTGTATTCCAGTATTTAAAAAAGTTGTATTCATAAATTCTCTCCTAAATAGATAATAAACACCCCTTGGATACATTTGACTAATTGTTAAATAATTTTATTTTTTCTATTAAGATTATAAAAAGCTCCTAGAGATTATCTTTTAGGAGCTTTTACGTTAATTCTTATAAATACCTTTTAAAGTGGCTTGATCTAAAATATGCCCATCCATTTGATGATACAACTCGTTATAGTTGAATCCTTGTTTTAAATCAAGCATTGTGTCTAACGCATAGACATGAATTTCATAAACATGAGGTGCATCTGGTGGCGCCATTCCACCGTAATAACTACAGGCTTCTACTGGGGTACCGTCACTTATCCAGCTATTAACACCTTGAATAAAATCAGTCGCACTTTGGCTTTCATTTTCTTGAAGTTGTGTTTTTGTAATATTGGCAGCTGTCCAATGAATCCATGAGAAACCGCAGACTGGAAAGGCATCCTTATCTTCTAAAACTAATGCATACGAAACGGTATTAGCCGGTGCATCTTCAATTTTTAAAGGTAACGAAACAGTCGGCATCTCATACTCATTCATTGGTCCACGTTTCCCGTAACGATCATGAATGACACCATTAACAATACCTTGACTACTTAACTTCATTAAATCATCTCCTTTCAACACTGTCTTTATTATACCTAACGCTGAATTAAATTAATACTTCATCGTAAAAAAAGTCACTCAGGAAGAGTGACTTAATTAGTCTTTAAGAATCCAAACTTTTTCATAAACTTGACCAAATTCAATGTCACAAATAAAGCCATTACGGTCACATAAATAAAGTTTATTTGTAATTGGATCTTTTTTTAATTGACCTGAAAGAAAAACCATCTCATCATAACACTCGACTTGAAGTTTTTCCCCTAATTTTACACGTTCAATAAATTCACGAGTAAAATAGTCATGAATGTGTAACTCATCATTATTCACAACAAATAAAACATCATTAAACATTAAACAACACCTCTGCTATTGTCAAAAATATTTCTTTATAAAACAAGTTATCATTTCTTCTTCACCTGAAATTAAAACTTGGTATTACCTAATTCATAACTATAACACATAGTAAAATACAAATTAAGCAATATGCTAAGCAAATAGATTTCATGAAAAAAGCTAAGTCAGTTTTTTACTGACTTAGCTTTTTGTTTAAAGGAATGAAAAAACTCTCTACTACAGGTACTTAAGTTTATAATTATAATATTTACCTCAACAGAATCACTCAAAGATTTTATTTAAGGTATTCTCTTTCTTTAACGTATATTTTCTCCTATTCCCCCCATTAAGAAATTCTTAAGATTTTCTTCATAATTTTGTTACGTATTTCTTAATATTTACACTTTATACTGAGTTTAGGATTTAATTGTGAGAATTAAAAAGGAGGATCTTCATGCTAGAGCTGAAAAATGTAACGAAGCGTTATGGAAGAAAAGTTGTACTTGATGACGTTTCAATAGAGTTTAAAAAGGGATATATTACTTGTTTACTTGGTTTAAATGGGGTTGGAAAAAGTACAACAATGAAATCAATTATGAGATTAATTCCAATTAATAAAGGTGAAATTTTAGTTGATGGAGAGAAAATTACTCAAAAAAATATTAATAAAATAGCATACGTGCCTGATATTCCAATTCATGATCTAGGATGGACAGTTCCACAAAACTTAGAGTTTGCTAAAGTCTTTTATCCAGGATTTGATACCGAAAAAGCTGAACGTATGATTCAATTGTTTAAAGTCCCAACAGATAAAAAACTAAAGGAATTATCTAAAGGAAATTTAGCCCGTTTTAATATTATTGTAGGAATGTGTCAAAAAGCACCTTATATTTTATTAGATGAGCCATTTAGTGGAATCGACGTTTTTACACGTCAATCATTCATTAGTATGTTAAAGTCTGAATTTTTAGATGAAGGTCAAACCGTCGTAATTACTACTCATGAAATCGATGAAGTTCAAGATATAGCAGACTATGTTGTTTTATTAGAAGAAGGTCAAGTCTTTGCTAATTTCTCTAAGGCTGATGCACAAGCTGAAGGGTTAACTATCGTTGAAAAAATGAGAACTTTATATTGTGAGGTGTAATAATGAAATTTCTAACATTAATCGAAATTGAAATTAAAAAAATCCTACCTTGGTTGGGCACTTTATTTATCGGACTAACAGCTTTATCAACTGGAATGTTCTATCGCTCGATTGGTAATTACAAAAATGAGATGCTACCTGAAATCATGAGTAGCTCAGTTTCAGAATATGTACAAGCTAATGGAAAGCTAAGCTTAGTTCAAATTTTTGATAGTACAGCTTTCTTGCCCTTATCCTATATTTTTGCTGCTATCCTTTTAGTTTGTGTTGCCTTCTACTTATGGTATAAAGAATGGTTTGGAGCATCTAAACGTATTTATATGCTTCTTTCTTTAAAAGGACAACGTTTCTCAATTTTCTTATCTAAGTTAGTCATTATCCTATTGTCTGTTTTTTGTTTTTATGGGGTAATCTTGATTAACTTAGGTATTGGCGCTTTGTTGATGAATGCTTTACTGCTTGATGGAACGGTAGCTAATCAATTAATGACAACGATGTTACAAAAATCTTATTTTATTGGGATGATATTACCACTCTCTATCAGTGATTTTATCTATAAGATAGCGTTTATTATCTTAATGTTTAGTCTCATTTCAGTTTTTGTCTTATGCGATCGTTCAAAAAAAATCTTTGGATTAATTGCTGGGGCTATTTTTGGCATCGCTAATATCGCCTTGTTTATTTATACAAAAACATTGTATTTATATATCGATGAGCGATTTTTTGTTGATTATGGATTTGTCTTTGGAATGAGTACCGTTAGTATTTTAATTTGCGCATGGCTTTTAAATAAAAAAGTTTCAATTTAGGTGAGGTGAAAATATGAAGTTATATCATATTATTGGATTAAGTACAGCTAGTTTATTATCATTAGGTGCTCTAGGATTGATGGCACAAACTGAAGCGACACCATATAATACAGATTTCCGTTTAGAAACATTAAGTGGGAATGTTACAGCATTAAATGGAATTCAATTAGAAAATATTACAAAAACAGGACCTAATCAGTTTTCTAAAGTCATTATTACAGGAGAGAATGCTTCATTGACACCAACTAAATATGATACGTTTCATGGAGTCGGAGAAGATGTATTAGAAAATCGAGAATTATACCGTCACTTAACATGGCCGGAAACATTAGAAAATGATAATTATTTGATAACGGCCAACTTTAATTACTCTTACCTCTATACGAATACTGAGCCTGTTCTTCGAATTCGTTCAAAAAACAAGGACACAGGACAAATTAATATCCAAGAAGTTTCACTAGATCAGCTGCTATACGGTGAAAATATCATGACTGAATTTCTAACTGAGAATAACGGAAAATACTACTACATTGCGAAGGTTTATGATCAACGTGGGAATAAAAATGACCGTATTCTCACTTATGAAATTGATCCAACCACATTAAAATTAAGCCTAAAGTATGAAGAAGAACTTTCTGAATGGTCGTCAATGTATGTTCACAATGGCGTGATTTATAGAAATCCTAATGAATCAAATCATTTAATGATAACAACACTCGAGACTAACGAAACAAAAACTTATAAAATGAACGGAGTTGATGAATACGTCTATATTGAAAATATTACTACAGTGAATAATGAACTATTTTTCCTAATTGATTCAGTTATTATGAAAGCATCTTTTAATGATGACAATCAGGAAATCAATTTAACTCCAACTCAAACACCAAGCTTTATTGAATCATCAACAAATGAATTTGAATCAATATATCCACAGAGTCTCACTGAAAATAATGATTTAGTTTATACAATGTATGAATCATACAATACTAATTCAAGTACACAGTACTTATCAGTGCTAGATCCTTCAACCGATAAAATTATTTATGAAGGAAAAATCATGATTCGTCCTGATCAAGGGTTAGTTAATAATTATCAATTAAAAACTGTAAATCAAGACTAATCAATCTCCTTCCCCCCCCTTTAACATAATCATAATAAAAACACGACTTCTATGTCGTGTTTTTATGTTATAACATATGAAAAAAAAGCCATCACAACACAAAAGGTGTCTAGATGGCTTCTTTTCCCGGGTTCTCATATCTTATTTATTAAAGACGTTTTGGGTATCTTTTACTTTAAAATACCATTATATATGTAATGATATTTTAGTACTTATGGGAGTTTCGTTCAAAAATAATCTAAAATTGGGTAGTCTTTCAGATTATTTATACTAAGTAAGAAATAATATGAGTTGGGAGCTCTTATTCCCTACCTATTGTGCTTAACATACCCTATTAAAATTAGGAATGATAATAGAATCTTGTACTGTATAATTGATATAAATACCTGATCCATGTTCACAATGTTAGAATCAATTAGAGAAAATAAAACGGCTACTTTATAGCCGATTATCTTATCATATAGTGTATTGATTCTATTAAAATTATAATACATTTTGCATCATATTGTCAATTAATGCCGAAAATAAATAAAGTTATCTTATCAGTAACCAATCATTTAATTATACGTTGCTAAATACTGTAGCTTATTGATTAAAGATAAAAGAATTATTGAATGTGTATAATTACATAAAAAAAACAAGTCTGATTTTATATTATGACCATTGAAAAAACAAAACATAGATTACCCCCCTGTCGTAAATACGTTGCATTAATTAATGAATCACTTTCTAAAAAATTTCAAAACTTATCTATTGGATGACATGTCTGCTGAGGAAATTTTCATTCTTCATAATTCTCATCAGGTAATTATGATTCTGCAGCAAAGATTTATTCCCTGAAACTACAATTGATGCCTTCTTCTTAGAATATCATAACAATCATAAGGGTGATTTTATTTCACTACATCAAAAATCAAGTTGTTATTATTGGTTTAATTACTTGCAATTGCGCTAAATTAGAAGATGAAAACGCAATCATATCGAAGTAATAGCCAATAGGTTACTATTCATTAATTATGTTTAAAAACAACAATTTTTTTCGAATTTATAAATAATTTGTCGGATTCGGTAGAAACTATTACTGGTTATTAGTTAACCAAACATCTAACTAGAGTTCCTCCTTTTATCTGATTTCACGCTCCTATTCAAAAAGTCCATGCTAATTAATTATTAGTGTGGACTTTTAGTCTATCAAGAAACAAAAAAGTTTTTCACATGATTCACTTCAAACTAAAAGTATAAAAACATTGATATCAAAATATCTTATAGTTCAGTGCTGTACCTACCATTTCCAACGGAAATGTATCTTCTACTGATAAAGATTGGGTCACCTAGGGATTTCTGAAAGAAATCTATTCCTCCTCTACTAGGGCTTAGTTTTTACGATATGAAAAAAATTAATAGGACCTATATATACCGTGCTAAATGTATTATATCAAAATGACACATCCCCTTTTCTTTTTATCATGCCCCAAAAAATAAAAACAAAAAACCAATGCCAAATTGACATTGGTTTTGTATTGCACTTAATTAAAGAAAGCTACTCATAAATTCATTAACTAACATGTGTTTTAGATTTCGCATTATCTTTATACACAGCAGTTTTAGTTAATGCACTACAGCGTTTCCTATGTAATTCATTAAGACTGTGTAACTGAGCAGGTGCTAATTTCATAACACTCGCCTCCTTTAAGATTAAGTTACACACTTAATATTCCAGAAGTTCATTTATTTTATGCACTTATTTAAGCAGCTGATTTAAGGTCGTAATTAAACTTTCAATAGTGACATTATCAACTCCTTGGAAGCTACGTAATGCACGTAGAGGTATTTCTTTAACCATCTCTAACTGAGCTTCTTTATCTACATTTTCCTCTCCCATATCTCCGAGTAAATCATAAATAACTGGTCTTAGCTTAGGGTGTGAAATTAACTCATTAAACGTTGTATTCCATGTCACTTTAAATGGTAATTCTATCGTACTTGTCACAGTGATCGTCTCTTCTAATTTAATATCTCTTGAAGACTTAGCAATCAAAATACGATATTGTCCTGTTGGTACATACCAGTCTGAAATTCCCGTATGATAATAAGCAAAATCACGTTTTGTTAAAGTAAATGAAATAGTTTGGGTTTCACCTGGTTGTAAGGCTACTTTTTCAAATTGTCTCAACTCTTTTACTGGGCGAATGGCTGTTTCTGTTAAATCTTGTACATATAATTGAACAACCTCTTTACCAAAGACTTTTCCTGTATTCGTGATATCGACACTTACTATTAATGATTCATCATCACGAATATGATCTTGATTAACCACTAAATGACTGTATTCAAATGTGGTATAGCTGCATCCGTGACCAAATGGAAATAGAACTGGTATTTCCTTTGTATCATAATAGCGATAACCAACAAATACTTTTTCATCATAGTAAATTTTATTATCAACGACTTTATATGAAAGATATGATGGGTTGTCTTCTAAGCGAATTGGGAACGTTTCAGCTAGTTTTCCAGATGGATTCACAACACCAAATAATAAATCCACAGTTGCCTCTCCAACGGCTTGTCCTCCAAGATACATCTCTAAAATCGCAGGCACTTCATCTACCCACGGCATCTCTACTGGCGATCCATTGTGTAAGACGACAACCGTGTTCGGTTGAACGGCTGCCACTTGTTTAATCAACTCATTTTGACAGTTTGGTAACTTCATATGAGTTCGGTCATAAAACTCTGACTCTGATGAATCTGGTAATCCTGCGAAAATAACAGCCACTTCACTCGACTTTGCAAGCTCGATAGCTTCATTTAATAAATCTTCTCTTGTCTCATCAACATCAGTCACAAAACCTTGAGCAAAATGAATATGATCCATTCCCTCTACAGCATCAAGCGCACTACTTACTTTAAAAGCATTAATATGTGAGCTTCCCCCTCCTTGATAACGAGGTTCTTTAGCAAAGGCACCAATAAATGCAATCTTAGTATCAGTCGCTTTAAGTGGTAATACATCATCATTCTTCAATAAGACGGCACTCTCTGTTGCAATATGGCGCGCTAATCGATGATGTTCTTCTTTATCAAAAATGACTGGTTTTCGATTATCCACAAATTCAAAAATCTTACGTAAAATACGTTCAACACTTTTATTTAATACTTCTTCACTTAATGTTCCATCTTTAACAGCTTGCAATAATAATTGATCATTTGTTCCGTTGCTACCCGGCATTTCTAGATCCATTCCTGCTTTTAATCCCTTTACTCGATTATTAACTGCTCCCCAATCACTCATGACATAACCATCAAAGCCCCATTCATTTCTTAAAATATCGGTTAATAAATAATGAGATTCAGATGTAAATTCCCCATTCAAACGATTATATGAGGTCATTACAGTCCAGGGCCTTGCTGATTTTACCGCTCGTTCAAATCCGGGTAAGTAGATTTCCCGTAATGTTCGTTCATCAACCTCTGCACTTGCTGTCATTCGATAACTCTCTTGATTATTACAAGCAAAATGTTTAAGGCTTGTCCCAACATGTTGACTTTGAACACCTGTAATATGAGATGCTGCCATCTCCCCTGTTAAATAAGGATCCTCTGAAAAGTATTCAAAATTTCGTCCACATAAAGGAGAACGCTTAATATTAATCGCCGGTCCTAAAAGAACAGCTACATTTTCTGCCTGACATTCTTCTCCTAAGGCACATCCTAATGTTTTTAATAAATTTCGATCAAATGAACAAGCAGTGGTTGCTCCTGTTGGAAAACAAACCGCTTTAATACTATTGTTGATATCTGAAAAATCTGCTTCGTCCGATTGTTTTCTTAATCCATGTGGTCCATCACTCACCATGACAGTTGGAATACCGAGATGTTCAACTGATTTTAATCGCCAAAAATCTGCTCCTGAGCACATCCCCACTTTCTCTTCAAGCGTCATCTGACTAATGATTGTTTTAATAAATCTCATTCTTAATCTCCCCCCTATTACAAAACATTATATTCAGTAGTTAATTAACTTATTTACACGAATAAAATAAAATTTGCATACACAATTTAACCAACTTTTAACTTTAGAAATGCTATGCTGAATACAACAAATCACTGAAGGGATTTTAATGAAAATGAACAGAAAAAACACAGACTTAAATGAAAGTTTATTAGATTCAAATATGAATAATAAACAAGCAGAATCAACGATTAAAAAAAGCTTTCATGAAGAAAAAAAATGAAATAAATGAGTCAGAAACTAAAAATGGTGCTTAATTTAGTCCAACTAAGAAATTAACTCTAATGGATCCGAATACTAAAATTCTAAATCTGTGATTGAGCTATTTATATTAACTTTTTATCAGGAACCTATTCTAGTATTGAGACCATACTATATTTAAAAATTAATAGACAATATAATTTTCTTTACTATAATCTCAAAAAATGCCATACTTTTAAGTAACAAAACTTAAAGGAGTGAGATGATGCAACGCATTCAGATTAAAGATACAGAACTTTCATTATGCCCTATTGGATTCGGAACAGCTAATGCAGGTGTAGCCTGGGATCATGAAGATGCATTTAAATTGTTAGATCTCTACGTAAGTCTTGGAGGAAATGTTATTGATACGGCAAGAATTTATAATGATTGGGTTGAAGGAGAAATCGGTCGTTCAGAGCGAGTGATTGGAGATTGGATTCAGTATCGAGGTGGACATGACGATTTAGTCATCATTACAAAAGGTGGACACCCAGCTCTTAATACGATGCATGAAAGTCGATTAAGTAAAGAAAACATGAGAGCTGACTTAGAAAAAAGCTTAACTGCTCTTCGCATTGATTGTATTGATATTTACTTCTATCATCGTGATGACTTGAATCGCCCCGTTTCAGAATTGATTGAGACAATGGAAGATTTCGTACGTGAAGGAAAAATTAAATACTATGGATGCTCAAACTGGACAACAGCGCGTATGAAAGAAGCAATGGCTTATTGCAAAGAAAAAGGATATCGTGGATTTGTTGCAAACCAAGCCTTATATAATATTGCATCAAGCCAAATGAAACCCTATCCAGATGAGACCATGGTAACCATGGATGAAGAAATGTTAAAATTCCATCAAGAGTCAAACATACTAGCCATGCCTTATTTTAGTTTATGTAGTGGATTCTTTACGAAATTAGCAGCCGGGGTTGATGTAACAACTAGTCCTTACTATACAGAGGAAAATATAAAATTAGCTGAACACTTACAGGTGTTAACATCGAAATACAAGGCGAGCTTAACACAGGTTATTATGGGACTCTTCTTTGTCCAAGATATGCCGATGTGTGCTTTAGCTGGAGCGAGCCGCGAAGATCAATTGATTGATTTCATGGAAACTCTAAACAAACAATTTAACTCAAAAGATTTTCAATAATTCCTAGAGGGGATGAGAGGATGAGAACCTTTTATATTAAACAAAAGATTTTTACACTAAGAGATCGTTATTATGTTTATGACGGGCACAAACAACCGGTCTATGAGGTAACGGGAAAATTTTTCTCGATTGGGGATGAATTAACGATCAGCGACTTAAATGGAAATCCATTATTTCGTATCAAACAACGCGTCATGTCTTTCTTTGGGGCATATGACGTATATCAAAATGACATTCTTTGTGCGACCATTAAACGCCGTGCAACCTTCTTCAGACCCAAGCTTGATGTTGAAAGTAATTATGGTAAGTTCGAAATTCATGGGGACTTTTGGGATTATGATTTCTCGATCACGAAAGATGGTCATACGATGGGAACTATCGAAAAAGAATGGTTCGCATTCAGTGATAGCTATAAATTAACAGTGGCTCATGGAGAAAATGAGACCTTCTTCATTGCGATGGTCATTGCAATTGACAACTGTCTTCATAACGAGAAAAATAACAACTAATTAAGAATAAGAATAAATAAGATGGATAACATAATAATTGGCTACATGTTTCAATATGCTAAGTAATTCTACTTTTTAGCCTTCTTTCTACTTCCTAAATCCTAAAAAAATCCACGAGTCCTTCAATCGTGGATTTTTATTATGTGACTTATCTTTAGTTAATCCAGTTAGAAAAATCATTAGATGAAATAATTGTAAAATAAAATGGAAAATATTATAATAATAAATGAAGCATACTCATTTAAGAAGGGATGAAAAAGAATGCAAACAATATGCGTAACGTTAAACAATGGGATTAAAATGCCAATCTTGGGATTTGGTACTTTCAAAGTTGAAGATGCTCAACAAACAATTGATGCTGTTAAATGTGCTTTAGAATTAGGATATCGTCATATTGATACGGCTACTATCTATCAAAATGAAGAAGGCGTTGGACAAGCCATTAAAGAAAGTGGTATCCCTCGCGAAGAAATCTTTCTTACAAGTAAAGTTTGGAATAGCGATCAAGGATATGAATCAACATTGAAGGCATTTGAAACATCTTTAAAAAAATTACAAACTGATTACTTAGACTTATACTTAATTCATTGGCCAAAAGCATTAAATCATGAAACATGGCGAGCATTAGAAGAGCTTTACAATCAAGGTCGCATCCGTGCAATTGGAGTTTCAAACTTCAAAGAACATCACTTAGATAACTTATTAGAAGTGGCTACCGTTTTACCGGCGGTCAATCAAGTTGAGTATCATCCTCGTATGATGCAAACTTCTTTAGCAAAATACTGTAAAGAAAGGGGCATCCAACTTGAAGCTTGGGGACCATTAATGCAAGGAAAAGTCTTTGAACTTGATTTATTAAACGATTTAGCACAAAAATATAATAAAACAATAGCTCAAATTGTTTTGCGCTGGGATATCCAAAACGGAATCGTGACCATTCCAAAGTCAGTACATCCTGACCGTATTAAAGGAAATGCTGAAATCTTTGATTTTGAAATCTCACCCGAAGATATGGAGTTAATCAATTCACTAAATAAGGAGGAACGCATTGGTCCAGACCCTGACCATATTACATTCTAATTTTTAGTCTATAATCCAAAAAGATTGCATATAATGTATTGTACTATTTGTACATATCACTATTTTTTAATATAAAATCTCCTTTTTAAAATTTTTACTTTTGGGAATTTCCTTTATCTTTCAAGCCAAGAAGAGTTTTTCTTCTTGGTTTTTTAGTTTCAACATATAGATGTATCATGCAAATTTTTATCATGAAAATTAGATAAAATAACTTACTATTCACACAATATAAGTATGTAGAAGGAAACAAAACTAATAGTGATAAGATATAGGAACCCGACAATACTCTAACTCATTTCTAAAAAATTATTACTTTAATCATGGCTCAACACCAAAATTGGTTCTTGACACTTAATTCATCTATAAAAAATCGTTCATTACATTCCAACAAGATTCTATTCTCATAGATCGTTCGATTCGGAAGAAAATAACTTCTTCGAATTAATGTTTTAATTTTATTATTTCGTCCTTCTACTGAACCATTTGTGTAACGACACTTATGGTGATTAGAAATTTCTTCTGTCCAATTTTCAAAAGGTTTAAGTGCTTCAGTTAATTCAGGAATATTTAGGGCTTTAGCTCGAGCAATCCATTGAATTAAACGTCTATAAGAATTTGTTTCATCACTTAATTCATACCAATTAATCAGTGATTCTTTAATGGCATACACTTCCGTCAGTTCTTTTGAATAGCTTAGAAGTTTTCCTAATTTTCGTTCTTCTTTCTCGCTCAAAGAATCATATCGTTTACCGATAAGGTTTTTATTTCGTTTCAAATATTTACGACTTTCCGGTGTTAGCGATAAACTAATCCGTCTTCTCACAGCCTGTAAGGCATCTGTTAGATAACGATTCACATGAAATCGGTCAGCAATTCGGATAGCATCAGGAAAAACTTCAGCAACAAACTTGTGATAAGAACGTGCTAAATCCATCACAACAGCGTAGGGTTTCAACTCTTTGAGTTGCTTCACTAAGCCTTGATTTTGAATTAACGTTTGATAAGTTCTTCCCATGACTAATGTTAACAGGTTACCATTTCTTAGGTCATGAAATCCTGTATTATAAGTATGACCTTTTCGAATCGCAAAATCATCAATGCCTAATATGAGCCGAGTTGATCCTTGAGCAGCAGCGATCACTTTTCTTTGAATAGACGGAATTAAATGAGCAAGATGTTGCTTAATGAAGCGTTCACCAGTTGAGTAAGGGACCTTAAACGTATCTGTTAATTGTTTAACAGTGGTACCGACTAACGGTTTAGAAAGTTCACGTTTATAATCGTTTGTATAGCGAGTTTTCCCTGTCAAAAATGCATATTGATAGGTAAAAGAAACTTCACACTGTTTACAGAAAAGACGCTTCATCGGAATCAATAAAATGGTTTCACGATTGAAACAACGTAAATGTCTAACTTGACGTAGTTTTTGACGGCTACCTTTACAAATAACAAATGCTTGAGTATGGCAACAAGGACAAGGTTGTTTACTCTTTGTTGGACACAGGCTTAAAACTAAAACATTATCTTCAGAAATATGATAGTTACTGACTGTAACATCTTGTAATTGAATTAAATCATTGATATGATGTAAGTGCATCTAAAATCTCCTAACTTTGGTTTGGTCGCACTTACTAAAGTACAAGATTTTAGATGTTGTTTTTATAGGTAAATATAAGCATTTATTTAGTCAAGCACCATTTCTGGTGAAGACTC
>NZ_JAMQUS010000060.1:0-22645 GCF_025594995.1 Turicibacter sp. GALT-G1 | reverse complement strand
AAAGGATATGCGAGAGTCGCTCGCTCATTTATTTTATGTCGAACCATCACGAATGAAAGACTAAAAAGAAGAGGTCTAGAATCACTACTAGACCACTATCAAACCGTTCATATTTAGAGATAAAATAGAACCGCCGTATACGGAACCGTACGTACGGTGGTGTGAGAGGACGATGATTAAATTAATTAATTATCTCCTACTCGATTAGATTTCAGTTGGTTGAGCGATTTCTAATGCTTTAACCTCTAAGTTTTGACGACGGTTATCTAAAGGGTTTTTATTAATGTGATGAACACGGAACCCTGGTTGACAGTTTGTTAAATAAGTATCTAGGTAAACACGTCCTGCTTCTGTATGAGCAATGGCATAAGGTTGACCATTTGCTTTCTTCTGACAAACCCATGTATATTTTTCATTTACGACTTGATCCAGGTCTTCAGCAGAAATTAATGCTTTATTGACTAAGTTTCCATAGCGGTCCTTTAAATGAATGGCAATGACCTGATTCTCTAAAACCTCATAATCGTTGATTTGACGACGATTATATATTTCTAGGTTCGATTTTCGATTATCTAATAAATCACCGTTTAAATGACGGATTGGTGCGTTAGGACTTGTTCCTAAGACGGTTGATTGTAGGGTAGGTTTAATATAACGTTTTTTACCTTTTTGAATAACTTCTGTACTGGTTTGAATGATATAGTTATTAAAGTCTTTATTCCATTGGGCATGCCACGTTCCTAATGCTTTAACTTTTTCAAGATCTTCTAAATCAAATTGAGCCGTAAAGGCTTTTCCTTTTTTGTTGAAAACTGTTAATTTAACCACATCATTATCGATTTCATATTGATTGTTATTTTGCGTCATCCTGATGATCACCTCTATTGTATATTCTTTCTAATCCATTAGGTCATTATAACAAAAGATGTTAGATATTTCTATGGTTAAACGATAAATATCAACATCAGACAAGAATATGTATAAAAGCATATGCAAAAATAAAGTTCATGAATAAATTATAGTGTAGTTGAAATTAACATGTTCAAAGGAGCTGAAGAAATATGCGTAATAGAAATAATAATAATATAAATACTACTAATTTTGACCCTGATTCAATCTTTAATTTTGATAATGACGATGATAATTGTGGATGTAGAAGACGAAATCGTCGTCATCCTGATGATCGAGAACATGATCGAGAACGTCGCCATCCTGATGATCGAGAACGTCGTGATCGTCCAATCATTACAAGTGGAGATGTTTTAGCAACTGGAAATGTATTTGCAACAGGGAATGTTTACCGTGTAGGTAACTCAACTAATTCTACAATTAGTAATCAGAACTTGACTTCAAATACTTCAAATACATCAAGTACATCAGGTATATCAAGTACGCGAAGTACGACTGGAACATCTATGATGCGCGGTGGATGTTGCTGTCGCAGTCGCAGTGCTTATCAACAAGGTTTTAGAGATGGATGTCGTCAAGGTTATCAACAAGGTTTTAGAGATGGGTACCGCCAAGGATCAAACAATGGATGCTGTTTTGGAAACAGTCGATTCACAGCAAATAATTCAACTACAAATAACAACATGAACAATGATGATGATTTCTTTTTATTCTAGACATTAATTAATTCATAAAAATGAGTTATATCTAAGCTGTTGTTATGACAAGTTAGATATAACTTTTTTAATAATAGGATTTGACTAAAGTCATGTGAACTCGTGTGATGTGAATAGTTAGGATCATTCAATGATGATAAACTAAATAAGGGGAGTTATTGTTAATGATAGCGTGTTTTTTATAAGTGACTGAATCAAGCTTGTGTGCCTATGTTCCAACAGTCAGATAAGGAGGTAGCTGCATCGCAAGTTAGTGGCTATTAGATAGTGCTCATTATGAAATATTGGTCTTGTTGCTAGCGGATTTAGTTTGAGTATTTTCTAGAATTCATAGTGTCTATAGGCCAAACTATATCCATTATTTTTATAAATGAATAAGTTATACTGTAGTTGAAATTACAACGAACAAAGGGGACAACGAAATGTATAATAATTATAATATTACAACTAAATATCTTGATTGTGATGAAAGTTTTAGTTTTGAACAAAACAACGACTGGGAATATGCTGAAGAAGACGATGATGAAAGAAAATATGATGCTAAAGAGGCACGTCATAAAGACTCTGACAGAAAAGAACGTTGTAAAAAACAGCGAGATAAAAAAGAAGATGAGAAAGAACGAGGAAGAGGTAAAAAACCGCCTCTAAAACCTCATGAACGTCCAATCATGACAGATAAAGAAGTATTAGCAACCGGAAATGTATTAGCAACAGGGTCTGTTTATCAATTATCTGGTAATAGGGGAATGGCTGCTTCACAAGCGAGTACAAATACAGCATCGATGTATAACGCTTCTGATGAATGGATGGGAAGTTATACGTCTTCATCAACAACCTCTTCTCAATCTGCTAATCAAGAATACAGTAATCAAGGATCTAGTAACTGTCAATGGGGTCAAAATTGCTGTTGTTGTGCTCGCCGTGCTTATCAACAAGGGTTACGTGAAGGTTATCGTCGCGGATGGTGCGCTTGTCGTCGTCAAAATTGCTGCAAATGTTGCGGTAGAAACAACACGTTTGGAAATGACTTCTGATTTTAATTGATTAAAACAATGACAAAAAAGGTGTAGAATCAGCATTCTACACCTTTTTTTCAATCTATTCTTAAATCAGAAATTATTTATTTTCTAAAGCTTGTTCGATTAATGGTAAGTAAGAACCAACTTTAATTGATACACCAGAAACTGCATCAGTGTGTCCATCTTCATCAGTTAAGTTTACTTTTGATAAATCAAAGTTGTTTGCAACGATGAAGTCTTCTAATAAGTCCATTTGCTCATGCCAAGCTAATTCTCCACCCATGTCATAAGTTCCTTCTTCAGAAGCGGCACGTTTAGAAGATCCGTCTTCTTGAATCATATCGATGTTTAAGTTAACAGCTTTTCCATTATCATAAACGATTTCGATGATATTAGTTCCTTTTTCACCTTCGATTTCTGTTGTTTTCACACCAGAGAATTCAAAGTCAGTATTACCTTGTGCAACAGCATCGATCAATTCTTGTACTAATTGTACATAAGTTCCAACTTTAATTGATACTCCTGTTACTGAATCTGTATGTCCAGCATCATCAGTGATGTTGATTTTTGTTGTGTCAAAGTTATTATCTGCTAAAGCTTTTTCTAATTCTACGATTTGTGCATCCCATTGTAATGCACCTTCTTCTGTGCTCATTACGTATTCACCACTAGCAGCTAATTCTTTTTTAGATTGCCCATCCATTAATACGTCGATATCAACTGATGTAGGTTTTCCGTTTTCAAATTCCATGACGATTGAAACAACATCAGTTTTTGCTCCAGTTGGATCATATAAACGTTCGTAAGTTAATGCTCCTGTGTATCCTTCAGTTGTCTCTGAAGGAGATTCTGATTGAGTTGTTTGTGGTTGTTCTTGTTCTTGTGGTGTCTCATTTGAGCAAGCCCCTAAGAATAAGACAGCTGAAGCTAATGCGATTAAAAGTTTACCTTTTAACATGTGTTTATACCCCCTACGTTTAATTTTGTATCTCAAAGACAAGCTATATTCTAGCAATAAAGGAACAATAAAGTAAGTCCTTTTTGTGTTTTTTTTAACAAAGAACATAAAAAAAACATAAAAAATGTTGAAAACTAGTATGGAATTGGCTGTAGATGGTATAAAATGCAAAAAAAATATGGATATATTGTATAAGTCGTGAATTTTATAGTAATAGATAACGTTTTATGGCATATTCGCCATATTGAACTAAATATTGAATGGGGATGCACCGATTAGCTCGGTTAACACTTATCATTCAGTGATGGGGATTAAGATAAGAGGATTGAAAATAAGCACAGGAATGACATGAAAATTTATGATTTAATTTTCGAAATGAGACGAATGTCTTATTGGTGAGATGAATTATGTGATTTAGTAAAACGTCTGATTTATTTAAAGAGACGAATCAAGTTATTGTAAGAGAGAAAATCCAGACAGTGATTAGGGATTGGCTAACAGCAAGTTCAACCTTATTTATAGGATTAAATATTAATTTCTTTTATAATGTAACGAACGATTAGTTTGTGGCAGTGCTTACGTCCCTTTCACCTAAAACAAAAATGAGAGATTATACCAATAAAGTGATAACATGGAATCGATTACAGTTAGGAAGGATTAGATAGTGCTTATGACCTATGATAAAATGGTGCTGTAACTAACAAAAGCTAAGAGGGGATGAAGTTAATGACAGGAGCAGAACGTAAATGGTGGAAAGAAGGCGTAGGATATCAAATCTATCCAAAAAGCTTTTGTGATAGCAATGGAGATGGAATTGGTGATTTAAAAGGGATTATTAGTAAACTAGATTATTTGGCTTATTTAGGAATCAATATTATTTGGTTATGTCCTGTTTATCAGTCACCAATGGATGATAATGGATATGATGTGTCGGATTATTATCAAATTGCTCAAGAATTTGGAACCATCGAGGAGTTTAAACAATTATTAGAAGAAGCTAAAAAACGTGACATTAAAATTGTGATGGATTTAGTATTAAATCATACCAGTGATGAACATCCATGGTTTGTTGAGGCAAGAAAATCAGTTGATAGTCCTTATCGTGACTACTATATTTGGCAAAAAGGAAAAGTCGATGAATTTGGAAATGAAACAGAGCCAACGAACTGGGCTTCATTTTTCACACCGTCTTGCTGGGAAAAAGATGAGGCGACAAATGAATATTATATGCATATTTTTTCAAGAAAAATGCCTGATTTAAACTGGGAAAACGAAAAAATGCGTAAAGATTTATATAAAATGGTGAAATGGTGGCTTGAATTAGGAATTGATGGATTCCGCGTTGATGCGGTAGCGCATCTTGATCGCGATTTAACGTTTACTGATTCAACATTAGAAAGTGATGGCCGATATAAACCAGATTGGTCAAAATTTTCAAATCTTCCAAAGGTTCATGATTACTTAAAAGAGTTAAATCAAGAAGTGTTCTCAAATTATGATATGTTTACTGTTGGTGAAGTAGGTGGAGGAGCAAGTGTAGACGATGCTTTATTATATGCATCGACTTCATCTAATGAGTTAGATATGGTATTTACGTTTGATCACTGTTGGTTAAATAATGGGTTTAATTCGTTAAGTGAAACATGGAGTAATCAAACCGATTTAATCGAACTTAAGAAAGTATTTAAAAAATGGCAATTAGGTTTATATAATAAGGCATGGAATCCACTTTATTGGTTAAATCATGATCATCCACGTGTCATGTCACAATACGGTAGCCCGATTCATTATCATAAAGAATCTGGAAAAATGTTAGCGACAAGTTTATTTATGATGTGGGGAACGCCATTTATTTATAATGGTGAAGAAATTGGGATGACAAATGCTAATTATGAAAATTTTGAAGATTATCGTGATGTTTCAGTTCTTGAAAGTATTGACCTCTTATTGCAAGCAGGACATCCAAAAGAATTAGTTAAACGTCATATTGCCGTAACGGCACGTGATAATGCAAGAACACCAATGCAGTGGAGTAATGAAGAAAATGCCGGATTTAGTACGGCAACACCATGGATTAAAGTAAATCCGAATTATCAAACGATTAATGTTCAAGATCAAATCAATGACGAAGATTCAATTTTACAACATTACCGTAAATTAATTGAATTAAGACGTTTTAGTTCTTATAAAGATGTCATTGTTTACGGTGAGTATACACAATTAAGTGAGAACCATCCGAATGTTTATGCTTATTTAAGAACATCAAATGATCAACAATTATTAGTTGTCTCAAACTTCTTTGAGAAACCTGCGATTATTTGTTTACCTAAATTTACAGCTAAACAAATTATTTTATCAAATTACAAAGATTCATCGATGCAGTTATCTTGTTTAACTCTAAGACCATTTGAATCGATTATTTTTGAACTAGAGAAATAAATTAATTGAATCTTAGTGTCCGGCATGAAACTACTGTTGAATCAGTTTCATGCCGGATTTTTTTAGAGAAGAAATAGGGTTCATTGCCTTCGTTAGGAGGTGTTACTGAAAGTTAAACACAGGATTCAATTTCAAAAATAGAAAACGGTTGCATTTATGCTACTCAATCTCTAAATTATTTGGTAAAATAGACCCATCATAAGATAAAGGGGGAGTAGAGATGGTGAAACAAAATATTAAGTTAAAAGAGATGACCATGAAAAAACGATGCAGTTATTTTTGGGATTATTATCGATATCATGTGATTGGGGCTTGTTTAATTCTTGTATTGATGGGAACTGTTATAAGGGAGGTAGCTAACCAGTCAACTATTTTGCTAAATGTCGTGATTTCAGAAATGATCAATGAAAGGACGGATGTAACGGAGTTAGAACAGCAGTTAACTCAACTAGTTAAGTCTGAAGCAGAAGAGAACGAAACGATTCGCATTTATACTTATCCTTTTAATAATATCGAAAGTAGTTCTAGTGATTTAACCCAAGTCTATTTAGAGAAGTTTGTTGCTCAAGTGGCTATTAGTGAACTGGATGTGTTTATCTTGGAGGAGAATGATTTCTCATATTTTTACGAACAAGGACTTTTTAAACCACTGGATGAACTGTTACAAGAAGTAGAGGGAATCGATTCAAGTGATTATCTTTTAGCAGAGGATGACCATGTTTATGCCATTCGATTAGAGGGAAATAAGTTATTAGAGGCCAAAGGAATAGAGACAAAAAATAAAGTTGTGACGGTCTTGAGTAATTCGTTAAGACAAGAGGAGAGTGCGGACTTGATTTTAGGTCTTTTAAATAAATCATTCAAATAGCTATTGTCTTAGCTATTTTCCATTGATAAAATTAAACTAAGCTAGATGAATAAAGGAGAACGTTGTGAAAGTCGCTATTCAACTAATGATTTTGATGGCTTGTTTTATAATCGTGCTAAAACAGTACCGAAGACAGCCTCAGATGTATTTGTTAGTCACATTAATAAATTTAGGTTTATTAGGTTTAACTAAAAGTATGCTACCTTGGATTGAAACGAAAGGGTTACGCTATGGGTGTGTGATTATTGCATTGATTGGTTGTGTATGGAGTTATTATCTGATTCAAAAACAAGAAAAAAAATAAAAAAAGACCTTAAGACCTTGCAGAAGTGGCCAGGGATGATGAGGTCTTTTTTTGTTTGAGTGGAATGAGACAAAGGAAAAGTCAAATTTTTTTCTATTTCATATAGTATCGTGGGGGAAGGGTTCACCCCCGTACCGTTCTATGGATAGATAGCTAAATCACAGATATTGCTTCTGGCTTTTATTTGTCTCACTTGACGTAGTAAACTTAACTAGAAGAATAAAATTCATCAATCCCTCAGGAGATGAGTTGAAATGAAACAACTATTAGATTAGTTAAAGTGGCGTGTCAGAAATTATGGATTTTAGCTAAGTTTATTTTCATTAATTCCACTGATGGTTCAAGTATGTGGAATCGAGTTAATTCCCAATTATGATCTATTCGGTCACATTATTTTAAGAATTTTAGTCTTATATGGAAATCATTTGAAATAAAAAGTTGAGGATCTTTTATTAGAGTCTAAATCTACTAATGAAGATTCTAATAAGTATTTAAAACAGGAATAAAAGATGTGGTAACGTCAAAAAAGACGTTACCCCTTTTGTTAACCATATGAGGAAGAGTTTTTAGTCGCTTCTTTTTTCATGAATAAAGTTGTTAAATCTACGATTCATCGGGCGATTACATATATTTCAAACCTAAAGACGAATAAGATACAGTAGAGCAAGGATTGTAGTTATTTTAAAGTAGGATAAGAACTTAGGAAATCTCTAATTCGAGGTGAAGAAAATGGTTAATCGAGGCAAAGATGGGTGGAATAAAGGTATGTTACAAAGAGAAACAAAGTCTTCCTCAAGTACGCGTAACCACAAAAAAACACCTCTTCAACAATTTGACGTCGCGGCTTTCTTTGAAGAAAATTTATTCGATATCATTGACTTAGAAGAAAATCGTTCAGGTGTTAAAGAGTTTGAAGATGCTGTGAAGAAAGAAGAATAATCGAATGGATTTACCCCGACTTGTTCAAAGTAAAGATATCCATCGAGGGAAAATCTTCTATGTCGCATTACCGTATACGCAGGGAAGACCGTTTCGGTTTGTCGAGAAAGATGGACAGCATGAAGACTTATATCGAATCATCGAACGACCAGATGGATTTGAAGGAGTCTCAGAACCTGAAACCGGAAAACGTCGTTCAGAAAGTCTTGAAGTGGTGACAGGAATTAAGTTACGCCCATGCATTATTATTCAAAAAGATCAGTATAACCATAATGAAAAGTATCCATTTGTCGTCGTTCTACCGATCGCGACATTAACGAAAGAACATAAGCAGCGCCCTATTTTTAAACGACTCATTGAACATAATGATTTGGATCAGTTCTACTATCTTGGAAATGACTGTTACATTACCGTGAATGATCCAAAGCGTGTTTATAAAAATACGTTATTTTATGTAGAGGGGCGATTAAAAATTGAAGAAAGCGACATTGATATGGATGAATTAATGATGCGCTTTGCTGAGTGCTTAGCTGTCAAAAAAATACGTTCAGAATAAGTAAAGGATACGTAAGGAGGAATGAGCTCACATTCCTCTTTTTATTTTTCGCTCTGTTAGACCATGTTATTGAGGTTTTAAAACGTTGATAGCGTTGCCTTTTAAAGAAAATTAAAATTTCTATTGGATTAGACAAATAGACGTTATCTTATATCGGAATAGTTTCATTTATCAAAGTTTTATTTTTAGAGGAAGGATGAAATGAGATGTTAGAAGTCCTTTTAATAAAGGTTGAGAAGGCGAGCTATTATCCTATTTTTTATCATAGAAATGGTGGCCCTTTTCTTATGAGCATATTAAAAAGATGGAACGATTTAGTGATTTATTTGGTGGTAGTTCATGGGGGGGTGCAATAATCATGCTAGTCTAAGGTGTCATATTGTACAAAATAAGAGGATAGGTTATAGTTAGTATCTTAGGATCTATGCCCCAAAAGGTGATGACTATAATCGGTTCAAAATGAATGAGGTGATGGCGGTAGATTGATCTCATGTCATTCAGTTAGATTAAACGAGAATAAAATATCGAATATTATGTTAAAGCTATTTGTTTTCAATCAAGAGTATGGTAAATTAGTTATGCTAGATGAAGCTTTTAATCGTAGATTGGTTAGATGACCAGATTGAATTTGGTATTAATTATATATTGATTCAAAGAATGAGTTGATTTCTCTCATCACAAGAGAATTAATATCAGTGATTCTTTGATGGGGAATAACATCTAACATAGCTTTTGTTTTTAAATCAGAAGCTATTTATATCTAGCAAAATCCGGCCTTTATTAGAAAGTGTGGAAGGATAGGTAGTTGATAATAGAAGGGTATCGAACAAGTATGACAACAAAGAGAAATTTAAGAAGAAATGACATTAAACAATTAATTGAAAAAGTAAAAACATTAAGTCCATTTGAATTAAAAGATGAATTTATTAAAATGGCACAAAAATCAAAACAGGTGAGTAATCATCAGATTTTAAATGCAGGACGTGGAAATCCCAATTGGACGGCGGCTACACCACGCCAAGCCTTTTTTACCTTAGGTCAGTTTGCTGTTGAAGAAACGCAGTTAACATGGTGTGAGGGGGATTTGGCGGGAATGCCACAGCAAGAAGGAGCCTATGAGCGCTTTTTAGCCTATGTTCAAACGCATAAAGAAGCCCCAGGTATTGATTTATTGCGTGCCATTGTGGAATATGGAATTGAAGAACATCAGTTTAATCCAGATGCTTGGGTCTTTGAATTAGTGGATGGAATCATTGGTGATAATTATCCAGTTCCTGATCGAATGCTGATTAAAATTGAACAAGTGGTTAAAGATTATTTAATAAAAGAAATGGGTGGAGATGTTAAAACGTCGACGCATGATTTATTTGCTGTTGAAGGTGGAACAGCGGCGATGTGCTGTATTTTTGATTCACTAAAAGCCAATTATCTTTTAAAACCAAAAGATAAAATTGCGTTATTTGTGCCTATTTTTACTCCATATGTTGAAATTGCAAATTTACCATCCAATGAGTTCGAGATTGTTATGATTCATGCATCTGAGGTAAATGAAGATGGGATACCAACGTGGCAATATCCAAAAGAGGAATTAGATAAATTAAAAGATACAAGTATTAAATTAGCTTGTGTGGTCAATCCAAGTAATCCACCAGCAGTTGCGATGAGTGAAGCATCAATGGCTTATTTAAATGAAATTGTCACAACCTATCATCCTAATTTAATGATTATTACAGATGATGTATATGGGACATTCTGTGATGGGTTTAAATCATTAATGGTAACGATGCCATACAATACATTAGGTGTCTACTCTTATTCTAAATATTTTGGGGTGACAGGATGGCGCTTAGGTGTCATTGCGTTAGCTAAAGAGAATGTTTATAACGACTTGATGGCAAAGTTACCAGCCGAAGAAAAACAAATCTTACACCACCGTTATGAAGCTTTAACAACAACACCTCATGCCATTCCGTTTATTGATCGCATTGTGGCAGATAGTCGTCAGGTTGCTTTAAATCACACGGCTGGATTATCGACGCCACAACAAGTACAGATGGCCATTTTCTCAGTCTTTGCGATTCTTGATGAAGAAAATCGTTATAAAGAACAAACAAAAGCTATTTGTCGTCGTCGTGAGCAATTAGTTTACAATGAGTTAAAAGGTTATCCGTATCTTGAGAACCAATTGAATACGGCTTATTACAATAAATATGATTTATTAGTTTGGGCAAAATTAAAATACGGGGCATCATTCGCCACTTATTTAGAAAATGAACGAAGTGTTTTAGAATTTTTATTTGATCTTTCACATCGCTATGGCATTGTTCTTTTAAATGGAAGTGGATTTGAAGGTCCAGCGTGGTCTATTCGTGTATCATTAGCTAACTTAAACGAGCAAGATTATCAACAAATTGGTCAAGCCATTAATGAACTATTTGATGAATATGCTAAAGATTGGCGTCTACATCAAAAAGCGTTTGCGTAGTTTTTAAACTGATAAATGAATCAAAACCTCCCTCATCTAGCGTAGATGTGGGAGGTTTTTACATAAATCTAAGGGAAAGGTATGATAAACTAAGAAAATCATTGTATAATAAATTTATCGAATAATCAGGAGGTTAACATGATGTCAAAAGTTAAAACAAATGCCATACGCATACTAGATAAACATAAAATTAGTTATGAACTCATGACGTATGAAGCGGGGGAGGCTATTGATGGGGTTTCAGTTGCAAATAAAATAGGACGTGATCCAGAAGAAGTTTTTAAAACGCTGGTGACACGAGGAAATAGTAAAGAGATTTATGTTTTTGTCATCCCAGTCGCTAAAGAATTAGATTTAAAAAAAGCAGCTAAAGTGGTGAAAGAGAAAAAAATTGAGATGATTGCAGTCAGTGAGATTAATAAATTAACTGGATATATTCGAGGTGGGTGCTCACCAGTTGGAATGAAGAAAAATTATCAAACGATCATTCATGAAAGTGCAAAAGACCTTTCTTCATTTATTGTGAGTGGAGGAAAGATTGGATTACAGATGGAACTCAATCCACAAGATTTATCAAAGGTTATTTCAGTCGTGTTTGATTCAGTTGTTGTGGAGGAATCATAGGATGTGGTGGTTTGTTTGGATTGGCATGAATGTAGTGGGCTATACGTTAATGGGAATTGATAAACGACGTGCTATTCAGGGAAAGTGGCGAATCAGTGAAAAAGCATTATTTACATGCGCCGCTTGTTTTGGAAGTTTTGGAGTGTACGCGGGCATGCAGCAATTTCGGCATAAAACGAAACACTGGTCTTTTAAAATCGGCATTCCTTGTTTGATGGTCATTCAACTCTTATTGGTTAGCTATGGCTTTCAAATGATGAAATGACAAAAAATGTAGTATAGACGATATCGTTTTTTATAGATGTAAGAAATAAGGCGATGGTATGAGATAGAAGCTTATTTTTAAAACGGACGGGATGAAGCTAGGTCAACACCGACCTACTTTTTTTACATGAGGAAGTCGAATAGAGGGATAGGAAATGAAAACAGCAATCACCTGGTGGAAGAATTGCAGGGATGAGACAGCCCTATTTCCATCAACCGATCTTTGTTATTCACAAGAAACGTTAAATGAGATCATAAGTCTAAGATGCAGGTGGCCGTTTACGCCATTGGAGATTTAGCGATTGAGACTGCTTTAAATTTATTGGATCACTTCAATGTCATTAAGATTATTGATATGGAATTGGCCGTTGTCAAATCACGAGGATGGGTGATTAGAACGATTGGTAAAGCTGAATATATTCACTTATACTCAACTGGTTTTCTTAGATTTTAATATACCAATGATTAATCGTCGTATGGATAAGGGGGATTTTAAGCATTATACGCCTTTAAAATAATGTTGAATAAAGGGATTTATATTTCCCTTGGAACGGATGGTGGGGTTGAATATGTCTTAATTTATATTGTGCGATCATACGTCAAGATTTATCGGGACAACTAGAATCAGGTGGAATATAAAAGAAGCTTTAACACTTAAAGAGTGTGTAAAAGGTTCGTTAAACGTTGGAAAGTTTGTGGACTTTATTGTTTTAAATCAAGATATCTTTGAATTGGAGCCGATCGATTGATTAAAAACTGAAGTGTGACAAACATTTGTGAATGAATGTTGTGTTTATGAGGCGAGTTAAAGTAGAAAACATCAAATTTTAATTCATTTTGGCTATTACTTTGGAAATCATCACCTCAGAACTCATGTGAGAGTTTTATGCTGCATATAGTTAAGTAAGGCACATAAAGGAGTGTGAGGAGATGATTAAAGACTTAGACAAGATTCATCATCAACGAAATGGATTTGTTCGTGTCGGATTATTAATTGAATATCTTGATCAACTAGCGGAGTTAAAAAAGTTAGAGATGGGAACTTATGAAGCAGGTGATGGAGCATTAGTCAGATATGTCGTGGCAGCAAAAGGTTGGAATCATGCTGGATCCTATATTCAATTATTATATATCCCAAGGCCATATGGTAAGAGATATCGGTTTTTACTTGGGAAAGTAGAAGATCCGATTGATTATTATGAACAATTTGACTGTTACTTAACAGATGCTATTCCGATGACAGAAACTTTAATTGAATATATCGTCAATCAGAGTGAACAACTTTAATCATTTTGATGGGGGAGGACATGATTTATAAAGAGGGTGTGCTGTTTTACGATTGAAACACCTGGGATTTGTCCGAATTGGGGGAAGTTAAAAAGAGTTAAAATCAATGAGTTTATTATCTCAAGAGTTAGAAGTTCCTCAAATTTATTATGAATTAGAGTCATGTGAAGTCAGAGCAAATGATGTTTCGCCGCTTGAATTAAAGATCTTAGAACCCTATGATGTCTTAGAAATAGACCTATCGGGTAGCCGCCAAATGCAGAATCGTTTTGATTAATGGAAGGTTAAAATGCTGCACGTTATGAACAATTCGTTAAGCTAGAGGTAGCGGGTATTATTTGATTTAGTAGGAATGTCATTGATGACTCCAACTTAACAGATAGGGAGGTTCAAGAATTAAATCAAGTGTATTAGTCTGACGAATCAATTTGTCATTACGTTAGAATTTCTGGTTCTACTCGTAGAGGAGATTAATCCATACTTAAGAATGATTAAATAAAAAAGATAGAATCCTATCTTTTTCTGATTGACAAAATTTATGATTTGTCAATTAGAATTCACTTCGGTAAAATAGGGAATAGATGAGGTTGGAAGAAGTAAAGGAGAAAGAGATGCACTGGATTTATATTGTAGAGTGTTCAGATGGAACGTACTATACGGGGTATACACGAAATGTTGAGAAACGGATTAAAGAGCATAATGAATCTAAAAAAGGAGCAAAGTATACTCGATGCCGTCGTCCCGTTGTCTTAAGATATGCAGAAAGTTTTGAAAGTCGTCAAGCAGCTTGTCGACGTGAATATGAGATTAAGCAATTATCACGTGTGAAAAAAGAAGAGTTAAGCAAAAAGAAAGCTTAAGTTTATATGGTGAAGCATATTGACATTCTCAAACTATTCTTCTATACTTAAATTAGTAATCATTATTATTATAATATTGGTATATACTATAATTGGGTATTAAAATGTAGAATAGGTGGTTTAGATGAAATATTCAAAACAACGAGAAATGATTTATAATTGTATTAAGGATAACCCGATGCATTTAACTGCCGATGCCATTTATGAAATGTTAAAGAAAGATAATCCGAACTTAAGTTTAGGGACTGTTTATCGTAATTTATCGCAGCTTGCGGATCATGATATGATTAGAAAAGTCAGTATTCCTGGCTATCCTGATCGCTTCGATGGAACCTTAGAAGATCACTTCCACTTTTTATGTTTAGAGTGTGGAGAAGTTCAAGATTTATTCATTCAAGAATTATATGGAATCGGATCAGTTGTGGAACAATCAACAGGTGCCGACATCTCAAAATGTGAAATGGCATTTAAAGGTGTTTGTCCAAAATGTAAATCAAAACACGTTAACTAAAAAAATCCGTTTAGATAATATCTAAACGGATTTTTTTAAGTTTCAAGCTCCTATTCTTGTGGGGAATGGACAAATGTTTTACGGTAGAATATAATAAAGCAAATGACTGTTGTTAAGGCTGCAATAATATCAGCGACGGGTTCAGCCATGAAGACTAAGTCTAATGGGGCCATAAATGCTTTTAGTGTCGCTGGTAAAATGAAGATTAATGGAACTAATAGGATCATCTTACGAAGTAAGGCAAGTACTAATGAGATTTTAGCTTGTCCTAATGCTAAAAATGTTTGTTGGCAAGCAACTTGTACACCAAAAACGAATATTCCAGCGAAGAAAATACGAAGACTACGAGAGGTGATGGCCACCAATTCTGGTTTATCATTAAAGATATTAACGAAGACTTCTGGAACGAGCAGGATGCCCAACCACATCGTAGTTGTATAAATCAAGCAAACAATTAGCAACAGGATAAAGGTTTTTTTGACGCGATCGAACTGTTGCGCTCCGTAGTTGTAACTAATGATCGGTTGAGCTCCTGAGGTTAATCCCATTAAGGGTAATAAAATAATTTGATTCACACTACTGATAATCGTCATGGCACTAACTGCTAAATCTCCCCCATAGTGTGCTAATTGATTATTTAATGAAATTAATACAATACTTTCTGTTGCTTGCATAATAAATGGTGAAACTCCAAGGGCCATGATAGGTAAGACCACTTTTGGTTCAGGGATTAAGAACTCTTTTCTAATCTTTAATGTACTTTTCTTACCGAATAAGAAGCGAATGACCCAAATGGCTGAAATAAATTGAGCGGTAATCGTTGCAAATGCAGCTCCTTTAACCCCTAAATGGAGTCCAAAAATGAAGATGGGATCAAGAATAATATTAACCACTGCTCCAACCATTACGGTCATCATCCCGATTTTAGCAAAGCCCTGTGTATTAATGAAAGGGTTCATTCCAATAGCGATTTGAACAAATAATGTTCCTAGAATATAAATACCTAAATAATCATTGGCATAAACTAAGGTTTGGCTACTAGCGCCAAATGCTAATAATAAAGGCTCTTTAAAGATTAGTAAGCTCATCATTAATAAAATTGAAAGGATAACTAGCATAGAGAGTGCATTGCTCATAATTTTTTCTGCCCCATCATGATCTTGTTCTCCCATTTTTATGGCTGCGAGTGGGGCACCTCCCATTCCGATTAAAGCACTGGTTGCTGAGATTAGCATGATAATTGGGAAGGCTACGCCAATACCTGCCATTGCTAAATCTCCTTCTGGTAATCGGCCAATAAAAATTCGGTCTACGATATTATATAAAACATTGACTAACTGGGCGATAATAGCGGGAGTAGCCAATTTGAAAAGGAGTTTTCCAATAGAATCTCTCCCTAAATCTGTTGTTTGTGTAGACATCATATTCCTCCTATAGAAAATAAAATTACTTTTCTCATCAAATAATGATACTATATTTTGACGTAAGGGGAAATATGAAATGGAAAAAAATAAGTTAGCTTTATTGGTTATTAGAATGAATCAAAGGAGTGTGTTGGATAAATGGCATGAGAAAGAGAAGCTCAAGCTAGACCTTGTTTCTTATTGGATTTAATAAATCATCAAGATGAGACGATGATTATGAAGCAAATCAATGATAGAATAGATGAGAAGCTTATGAGTGGGAGGTCTCAAATGAAAAAACAAAGAAAATGGTTGTTATTTACAGTGGGGGGCATTGTGACGACGATTGCTGGGTATACCGTGTATCGCTTTAGTAAACGTCCCGCCAATACACCTGAAAAATTTCTCAAGTCAGAACACTTTTCTCGAAAGGTTGTAGCTTGTTTAGGGGATAGTCATACTCAAGGAACGATGGCTCATAACTTTGTAAATGATTTAGCCGTTCAGATGGGGGATAAAGGATATGATTTTATTAATGCAGGAGTGAATGGGGATTTAGTTTATAATGCGTTACACCGTGTGGAAGATGTTATTGAATGTGAACCAGATTATATTATTATTTTAATTGGAACGAACGATATTTTAGCTCGTTTAAGTAAGTCAAACGAAATTCATTTTGAAATCAAAAAACAGTTACCACAGAAACCGACCGAATCATGGTTTATTCAAAATCTGAGACAGTTAATTAGCTTACTTAAGTTACACACGAATGCTAAAATTGCGATTTTATCTTTGCCGTTGATTAGCGAAGATAGTGATTCAGTTGCTTTTAAAGCGGCTGTTGAGTATAGTAAACAAATTCACGCCGTAGCGCAAGAAACTAACATCACCTATTTACCACTAAACGAGCGTCAGCTCGAATATTATGAAACCCATCGCCCGACTAAACAGAAACGAGTGGTTCGTTCTCCTTTCGCTTATTTTATCCCATCTTTTAAGCATTATGTTATGAAAAAATCCTGGGAGGAAATCTCACAGGAAGCGGGATTAAGTTTAACAATTGACACCGTCCATCAAAATAAAATGGCAGCTCAAATGATTGAACAATTAGTTCGTGGATTTTTAGAAAAAGAAATGAATGATTAAAAACTCCTCCTAAGAGGAGCTTTTTTTGTTCTATTTTTTAGTTAATCCGCATAGGGTTGATTGTAAAACAAAAAGAAAGAAGGTGTCGGTCATTAAACGTTTGGCAAATGAAGCAGAATCAGCTAATATCGTCGTTACAAATTTAAAAACAGGATTAAAACAGCAAGAAGTCGAATCTTTAAGAACCCAATACGGTGCTAATGAATTTACAAAGCCAAAAGAACGTGGCCTATTATTTGAGTTACTTGATGTTTTTAAGGAACCACTCATGGTGATTTTATTTATTGCCAGTGGAATGAGCTTTTTAGTAGGAGAGTATCAGGATGGAATAGGGATTTGTATGGCTGTGCTACTCGGAATTATTATCGGACGCGTCACAGAGGGAAGATCAAAAAAAGCCGCTGAATCATTAGCTAAAATGACAGACGACGTTTTAGTTAAAGTGTTACGAGATGGACGAAAACAGATGGTACACAAAACCGAAATCGTGCCTAATGATTTAGTTTATCTAGAAACAGGAGATATGGTTCCAGCAGATGGCGTCATTTTAGAGGCGACAGAATTAAAGTTGCGGGAGGATATGTTAACAGGTGAAGCTGATCAGGTCACAAAAGAAAAAGAACATATTGTTTACGGCGGAACACTCGTTGGAAATGGATATGGCCTAATGCAGGTGACTAAAATTGGGGATGCCACAGAAATGGGAGTAATTGCAAAAGATTTAAATCAAGAAGAACAAATGACGCCACTCCAGTTAAAATTAGGAAAACTTGGACAGCGAATTTCTTCGATTTCTTCTGCAGTTGCAGCGATGCTCTTTATTTACATGATTATTCAAATCTTTAAAGGTAGTCAAATTCAGTTGAAATTCTCTAGCTGGGATGCTTTCGTTCATTCTTTACACGATGTTAACATGGTATTCCCAAGTATTAAAACGGCTTTTGTTGTTTGTGTCGGATTGATTGTCGCTGCCGTACCAGAAGGGTTACCAACCATGGTTAATATCACGCTTGCTATGACAATGGCTAAAATGGCCAAAATTAATGTCTTAATTCGCAAGAAAGAAGCATGTGAAACAATAGGGTCTGTTAGTGTGATTTGTAGCGATAAAACAGGGACATTGACTGAGAATAAAATGAAAGTTGGAAAAGTTTTTGTGGATGGCCATGAAACTTTATTTAAAGAGGTAAATGAACATCCGATTTTAGTTGAAAACTGTTTAGTTAACAGTTCGGCTGATGTTGAATTTAATGGAACTCATCAAAATTACATTGGGAATCCAACTGAGGGTGCGATTATCTCGATGATTAACAATCCAAGTTATCAACAAGTTCGAGAATCGGCACAGATTGTGTATCAAATTCCATTTACTTCATCGAACAAATATATGTTAACGGTCACTAAGCGACCAACTGGGTATCTCATCTTATCTAAAGGTGCCCCAGAAGTCATTTTAAAACAATGTAAAAATGAGATCGTTGATGGAAAAGTTCGTCCATTAACAAAAGTTCGTGAACAAGCCATTTTAGATAAAATGAAAGAATTACAATCAAATGCTATGCGAATTATTGCCTTTGCTTATCAAGAAACGACAAAAAAAGAAGATTTTATGGATAAAAATCATTGGAGTGCGCAATTTACGTTTCATGGATTTGTTGGGATTAATGATCCGTTACGCGAGGGCGTTAAAGAATCTATTGAATGTGCACGTCAGGCACGAATCGAAACAAAAATTTTGACAGGGGATAATATCCATACAGCCATCGCCATTGGAAATGAACTAGGGATTTTAACACCTGATAAACGTGCGGTTGAAGCGAGTTATATTGATGGCTTAACCGATACTGAATTGAGAAAAGAAATTAAAAATATTGCGATTGTGGCACGTTCAATGCCAAATACCAAAATGCGAATTGTTGCTGCGCTTCAAAAAAATGGAGAAGTCGTAGCCGTTACAGGAGATGGGATTAATGATGCCCCAGCTTTAACGAAAGCAGATGTTGGAATTGCCATGGGGATTGCTGGAACTGAAGTGAGTCGTAATGCAGCAGATATTATCTTAACAGATGATAGTTTTAATACGATTGTTGAGGCAATTAAGTGGGGAAGAGGGATTTATAATAACTTCCAACGTTACTTGCAATTTACGTTAACAGTTAATGTCATTGCTTTTTTACTTACGATCATCACTCAATTAATGGACAAACCGCTGCCATTTACAACGATACATTTATTATGGGTAAATATTATCATGGATGGTCCACCTGCGTTAGCTCTAGGAATGGAACCTGTCCGACAAACGGTAATGAGACGTAAGCCAACATCAAAAAATGCAAATATTATTAACCGCTTTATGATTCATACCATTGTGATTAATAGTTTATTTATGATTATTGTGTTATTAGGTCAATTACAATTTAACTTCCTTGGAGCGGATTTAAATCATGTGACCAGTGGTGCAAGTGAAGGGCAAACAGTTATTTTTAGTCTGTTTGTTAGCTTAGTTCTGTTTAATGCCTTAAACTGTCGAGAATTTGGACTAGTTAGTATCTTTATGAATTTCTTTAAAAATAAAATTGCTCTTCTCATTTTAGCGCTAACATTTGGAATCCAGGTGATTGTGACACAAGTAGCAGGAGATTTCTTCCACACAGTTCCATTAAGTGGAGTGATGTGGTTAAAGATTATCGGAGTTGGTTCAACCGTCGTTTTATTTAATGAAGTGTTTAAATGGATTTTACGTTTAATTAATCAATCACGTAAGAGAGCACGTCGTGCAAAAAAACATGACGTTGTGGTTTCAAATTAGAATTAATCTAACTCTTTAAACAAGCAAAAAAGGATATCGAGCAGATATCCTTTTTTCTTTGAAAGATATACAAGTTGTACTTAGGTGACAAGATTTATTTCAAGTATACATTAATAAATCTATTTCTCCCTATTCATTAAGTAGTAATGATCATTTGATCAAACATAAAGAACTTTTTAGCTACCAAAGAAGGTGATAGGGGAAATCACTATTGAAAAGTAACGGATTGATGAAGAGGGTAGACGATATTGTCAACTTCTAAATATAGTTCATATTGTCCAAGTAATCCCTCTGCATTGACATATTTAGTAATGCTTAGACGATCAGCATTTGTCACCTGATCAGGATTGAATAAATCAACACACATGGCCGTATAAGCAGTCGTTGTAATTCTGATGTCATAGACACGTTGATCACCGAGTTTATTTAAAATAAGTTTGACTTTTTGTCCTTCTTTGAAATTTCCAGTTAATATTAAACGATCGGACTCTTGCGTGAGTTTAATTTGATACTCCTCACCTAATTCATTTTTATTAAAACGTAACCCCTTGACTTTAATCGGTAAGGTTTTGGTTTCTCCAAGTGTTCCGACGCGTTTTCCAGGTGTTAGTGAATAGTTATTTGAATCAGTGTAAAGGCTTAACTTAGATGCACGATAAAAATGACTGGGTAAATCGAGTTCAAAAATGCGCTCACCATCTAAAACTTCAACGGTTTGGCTAGATAAATTGGCATTTTCATAGAAGAAAGCCGGCTGATTTAAAGCTTCCCCATTGATGGATCCGATACCACCAGAATGAATTAAGTAATGGTTTGCACCTAAGTAATCAATTTCTGAGATATAGGGAGAATAGAATGAGCTTCCTCTCTCTTTTCCATATTCAAAGACTTGTTCAATCGTCATATTGTTAGTGTCTAGGTGATAAATCACGCCTCGTGAATAGTTATTATTTGGATTGACATAATTATAAGGATTCTTTGAACGATTGTTTCCGTTATCAAAAATCGCAAGATCTCCACTTGGGAAGATTTTTGCAGAATGTTGTGACCATTGCCATTCAAAATTTTCGCCAATAGGAGTAAAGAAATAGTGTTGCATTTCTTCAGGCCAACCTGTTGAATCCCCAACAATCCAGTTTAAATCACCTGTTTTGTAATCAATACTGATGACAGCATCTTGGTGGCGTCCTGATAAAATAATGGCTTGATTTGCTTCATCAAAATCAACGGAGTTATTATGGAACCAATCATGCTCAGTCCAATTTTCACTTTTTGCTGCCTCAGTGGGGAGAATAGATGTTAAGTCCCAAGATTTGATGACTTGTCCTGTTGTACGATCAAGTTCCACAACATAATCTTCTACCGTCATGCGATCTGGATTATTACCAGCGATTAATAGGTTTCCATTTGGAAGTTCGATAGCATCATGGTGATATCCTGCTTCAAGGACGTACTCTACGTAGACTTTACCGAGTAAATCCATTTCCATTAGACCGGTCATATAATAAGGTGGGGCCATCGTTCGATCAGAGCTGAGTAAGAGATTTCCGTTTTCTAGACGTTTGACGTCCCAAACATTTTTACTAGTTAAATACCATCTGACATCGCCATTGATATCATATGCAGCTGTATAGCCTTGAGAGGATGGAGTCACGAAATAGAGGTCATTTTCTAACCTAGATTTATCCGCATAGACAGATGAAGGAAGTGCTAAGTCGTTAGGGAGTGGATCCGTTTGGATTTCAATTGTTTGTGTACGACCATCACTTAAAGTGAGTGTGATTTGATTTAAGCTATCAGCATAAAGTCCATAAACAGGAATTAGGTGTGAGGTAGCTTGACCAAACTCATGCGTGAAGGTTGATTGTTCATCTTTTCCTGCAACTGTTATCGTTACAGACGTCTCTTTTTCAGTTGAAAAGGCAATTAAAGCTGATAAAGGAGCATTCCCGTAAGGATTCAGAATGACAAAAGGTTGTTCTAGAGTATACGTTCCATTTGTGATCGTTTCGCTTAAGGTAGAATCAATCTCTTGTTGAGAAGTTAAGGTATCTTGAACGATTTCAACAGAAGGGGAATTAGAGTGATATAAAAACAGAACGAGTATTGCTATGATTAGACAAATGCAGCCTAGTAAGTATTGTCGATAACTTTTTTTCATAAAAGTCTCCTTTCTAAAAGATTGTAAAATCCTTCTTATAGTATCATATAAATAATAATAAAAATTAGTAAATTTTAAGCAAAATTATGTTTTTTTTCAAAAAAGGGGAGATTTTAATAAAATAATGTAATTTTCATATATTTTTACATCAATAAGCCCATATAACATACTCAGTTTAGGAAGATTTATAAATGATTAGAGAACGATAGATTATTACAATTTATGTCTATCTTTCTTACTCATTTTTTAAACATCGAATTTATGGAAGAATGTGCTTTTAATGAACAATGGTTTTTGAGATTTGGGATGGCTGCTTTGTTTGTGATTAGCGTTTATCAGATGTTCAGTAGCCTAGTGAAAGATGAAGATTAAGGTTCTATAATATTT
>NZ_JAMQUS010000006.1:0-2451 GCF_025594995.1 Turicibacter sp. GALT-G1 | reverse complement strand
TGTATATTGCAAGTGAAAAGTTAACTTAATTGAAATTTAATTTTTAACTTTCATGATTTTCTAAGAATTTTTTTGATTGTTGTAGACGATAGCTTGTTCCATTCATGTTAATCACATAAGATTGATGGGTAATGCGATCAACCATGGCCGCTGTGATAATCGGATCATGGAAGATTTCATTCCATCTTGAAAAGGGCAAGTTAGTCGTAAACATTGTTGATGCTTTTTCACATCGAGTAGAGATAAAGTTAAAGAGCAGCTCTGCGCCTTCTTTATCAAACGAGATATAACCAAGCTCATCTAAAATAACGAGATGATATTTATCAAACTTCTTTTTTAAACGTTGTAGGACACGTTCATTTTTTGCTTCTTTTAACTCAATAATTAAAGTCGGAACATGCGCAAAATACACATGATATCCAGCTTGACAGGCTTTAATTCCAAGTCCAATGACCGTATGACTTTTACCAGTTCCAGGGTTACCTGCTAGTATGACATTTTGTTTCTTTTCAATAAATTCTAAGCTTTTTAATGTTTGATAATGTTTTTGAGCCTCTAATGGTAAAGCAGCGACCTCTAATTCCTCTAAATGTTTTAGATATGGAAATTTAGCAGCTCTTATACGCGTATTAACCCCATTCTGTTGTCTAAGTTCAACCTCATATTGAAAAAGATTCAGTAAGAACTCTTCATAGGATTGATTTTCTAACCGAGCTTGTTCTAAATGAAAAGACAAATTTTGATGAATATAAGGTAAGCGTAAATGTTTGGTGTAAGTTTTAATTAATTGATCCATGAGTTTTCTCCTTGACTATACATTGAACTAATTTCAGATAATTGATGATAACAAGCTTGTTCAATAGGGGCTTCAATTAAATCTTTGGTATTGAACTGACTAGGGTTTAAATTCAATAAGTAATTGATGATATGATGATTTTGAATCGGTAACCCTTGTCGTTTTAAAGATTCAATCGCAAACTGAACCGTTTCAAGAGAGTTCTGCTCAATTATTGTTAATAGATAGATAAAGTCTCGTGGATTTGTGTTATAATAAGTTTGGAATATGTTTTGAAGCCAGGGAGTAGCTTGTTTGAGAGCCAAGCTATGCGCAATTGCCCCGGGCTTCTTTTTTAATGTCGCTAAATAGTGATGAATATCTATATGATATTGGTGACGTCCGATTAATCGGTTAGCCTTAAATAAAAATCGATCATCGAAATAAACTTTAATCTGGTTAATGTTTTTACGGACAGTCACCTCTTTTCCTACTAAGTAATCCGGAACAGAATAAAAATTGGAATCGACATGAATAAAACTATATTTATTCACTTTATAGGTAGAGGTTAAATAAGTATCCAAGGGTAACCTATATGGAAGTAAATTCTTCTGTTCTTGTGCAAATACAGTTTCTGCAGATTGGTTCGTTCGTTGTTTTATTTTTTGATTTTCACGGTGAGTTGCTTCTAAAAGTGCAGTAACAGCATCTGCAATTGTTTTGAAATGGTGAGACTTACTATAAGCTTTTCGTCGAATTAATTCAACAGAACGCTCCACATGACCTTTTTCATGACCACTGTAAGGATTGGTGTATCGGGGAATATAACCGTAATAATTCATTAATTTTTTAACCACCTCAGTGGGTTGTTTTTCTCTACCAGCTAGATGTTTCACTTGAACACGTGCATTGTCATAGACGATTTCAGTCGGAACCCCTTTGATTTCTTCAAAGAAGCGAGTGTGAATATCAAGAAAAGCTTCCGTATTTTCATGTGAATAAAGGTAAGCAAATCTCTTATCACTATATTTTAAGTCAAACACTCCAATTTTAAATCGTCGCTCAGCACCCAATTCCTCAATATAAAGAGTAACATCTCCCCAATCAAATTCAGCCACTTGTCCAGGCTCATAAACTTGCCTAATAAATGCCTCTTTTGAACGTTGGGCTTGTTTAGAAACATAAGCACAAACTGAACGATAGCTAATATCAATATTTTTCGAAATCAGCCATTCATAAATATCTGTATTTTTCATGATGAGTTTCCGTTTCCCCTGTTGAATCTTTTGTTTATTTTCTTCTAAGCAAGAATCAATCATTGACTCAACATCAGGTGTTAATTTAATACGTTGACGTTTACTACTATCGTACTTAGGCTTAGCAGATGAACGGATAATAATCTGTTCTTTTTCTTCAGCGGTCGTAGCTAATTCTAATTCTTGTTGATCCTTCTCATATTGCTTAATATATTTACTAACCGTTTGTCGAGTCATTCCTATCTCTTTAGCAATGTCGGTATAAGATAGACCTTTTAGATATAAACGAATCATTTTTTCTTTCTTCTCCAAAGTTAGCACTCCTATCTCCTCCATATCTCTAGTTGATATGGATAATTTTACAAAAGAGATGTTAACTTTTCAAATGCATCCCTGTTAATTATTAGAATACTATAAACA
>NZ_JAMQUS010000059.1:5158-38409 GCF_025594995.1 Turicibacter sp. GALT-G1 | reverse complement strand
GTTATGAAAAGACATGGGAGCAGCAACAATAAACAAATAAATCAAGAAAGAGGTTATTAAAAATGAAAGTTAAAGATATTTTAGATGTAATTTGTAAAGCAGAAGGTGTTACTAGCTTTAAAGATATACCCTTAAAAAGAGTTAAAGAGTTTCAAGAAATAGATTTAGGAAAACAAATTGAGTTTATAGAAGATAAGGACTATAAAAAATTCTATGATGAATTACAATCAATTTTTGAAAGTAGGGTTAATCGTCCAACTGCGAGGAAAATCTTAAATAACGCTTATGTATTAAGCCTAAAAAAACTAAATGATTCAAACACTCAATAAACAATAAAAGACATTATCAGCCGATAATGTCTTTTATTATATAAAGATACAACTCCCCCTATTATAATTGCTATTAACGGAATTGCTTTGTTAATAGCATATGCTTTTAGAACTTTTTTTATGACATATAACACATATATACTTTTTGTCAAATTTAAAAATCATAATGACAAAAAAGATATTTTGTAACAATAAAATTCGACAAAAAATAATGAAAAAAGTAAAATGACATGTAATTTAAATAGATAAAATCAACATTTTTATGTAAAAATAATAAAAAATGATTTTTAAAAATAAAAAAAGTATTTACAAAAAGTAAAACGACATTTATAATAATTTCATACCACAAAAAAGTAAAATGACATGGAGTTGATTTGAATGAATTTAGAAAATGCAAAAACAATCGCAGTAGACAATGGATTCGGAGTGACAAAATCATCAGTTAATGATGTGAAGTTCAAAAGCACTGTTAAAAAAGGTGAAGATATTTATAACGACACAGTTATGCAAGTGAAATTTAATGATGAAAATTATATTGTAGGTGAAAGTAATAATGGATATATTGTTGACGCTGATAAATTGTCAACTGAATGGAATAGACTTCACTTAACTATCGCAACATTAACATCTATTGGTTTAAGTTTCGATAAGGAAAAAGACATTACAACTCATATTGCTTTAGGTACGCCAAGTCAATATTATTCAACTCAAAGGGATGGCATGGCTGAATTATTTAAAGATACAGAGTTCAAAATTTATATTAATAAGGTTGGTTTTGAACAACGAATTAAAATTGAAAATGTTCTTGTATTACCACAAGCATTAGCACCTATTCTTGTTAGTGAAGAATATCTAAAGAGCCGAGTAACTGTTATTGATATCGGTAGTGGAACAGTAGATGTAGCTGAGGTAGTAAAAGGAAAGTTAATCCGTACAATAACTCTTGAAAAAGGTTGTATGAAATTATATAGTAAGATCGCTCAACAACTTAATAGTGAGTATAATACTAAATATTCAGCGGATGATATTATAGATTTAATTTCTGACGATCATTTTATAGCTAATGGTGAACAACACGTTATGAGTAGCTATATGGATTCTATTTTAGCTGAACACGTAGATGAAGTTATGCGAGATATTAAGCAAGCAGATTTTGATTTATTAGGAACGAAAGTCGTCTTAATTGGTGGTGGAGCAGTATTGTTAGAAAAACACTTTAAAAAACATATTAAACATGCTAAAAAAATCTTTTTACCACAAATGAGTAATGTGACAAGTTTCCACGAGATTTTAAAAAGTAAATTAGCATAAAAAATCCCCCTTTAAACGGGGGATTTATCTAAAGAGGTGTTGTTAAATGGCAAAAAAAGATGATAAATTCTCATTAAATATATCATTGGATCATGAAGAAGATAAAGAAATCATAGACTATTTTACCCAAGGTGGTAAACGAGTAGATTTACTTCGTTCTGTCATGAAATTCTACTTCGATAATAAAAGAGGATTATCTGAATCACAAGTAGAAGAAGTTCAAAAGTTAATAAAAAATGCTTTAGATAATATCATGGTAAATATTAATACATCAAATGTAGTAATAAACAGTGACACAATCCATGCTAATGAGGTTACTCAATCTTCGTCTAAAACAGAACCTCAAACAACTAATTTAGAAAATAAAAAAACGGAACAAATAAATAAAGCAGTTGATAACTGTGGTATTGATATAAGTTTTGCATAAAAAAAATCCATCATTCTTCATGAATGATGGATAAAATAAAATGACATTAACTTTTATACCACATTTAAAGTCTAGCACGAATTTAAAGCTATTACAATAAAAAAGATACTGCTCCAACAGTATCTAAAAAAATCTTCAAAGAGATATTTATATTTGTTTGAAAAAGCATATGCTGATTATGGTGGTATAGTATGGAATGATAATATTGACCTATCCGCCGAATATATATATGAAAAAAGCACCTTATCCCAATAAGGATTAAGGTGCTTTTTTGTTGCAATGAAACTTTTCTATATTGCTAAAACGATATGAACATATTGTAACACAAAAAATCCCCTCGCTCCATAGGAACAAGGGGATTTTTCGATAACCGTATGTATTTATTAACTGGTATCTATTATACCAATTCTTTGACACAAAAAAAGACCTTATAGAAAATATTCTACAAGGCATTAGCATATTATTTAAGTAGGTTTTCAATGGAATACTTAGTAAAAAAGATAGGAAATAACCCATCTTTTTTATTAGCAACAATCACGTTTATGTAACTACTAAGAAAAGTACATCTATATACTAACAAATTCTGATAAAAAAAGTCAATAAAAAAAGATGTTGTAGACCTATGATCTACAACATCTTTTAACTTAATAGCTTTTTTAGAAGTATGACTTTTGCTTACTTTAATAGTTTATCATATTTTAAAAATTTTATCACTCAATTTGACAAATTATGAATATTTACCTTGCTATAATCAACTTACCGCACTTACTTTTTAAAATACTTTTTTACATTGATCCGATAGCTTAATCCAGTTGTAGGAATCGAAATCGTTAAGATACCGCGACTATTATAGGTGATAAACTTCCCAAATTTTTGTGTCACACTTATGCCACTTTTACTGACATTCATAGAAGTTGTTTTACCTAGTTTCACACGCTTTTGAAATCGTAAACCCATCATTTCACCTCATTTTTAGGAGCAACTAAAATTAACAATATCACTCCAAATAATCCAAAAATAAATGAGAAGAAAAAGAGAATTAAATTTTTAAATCCCTTACCAATCAAGACCAAAGGTCCGATTGAACGAAAAATAGTAGTTGAATCCACTTGATAGACATATTCATACCACCATTTTTTAAATTGAAAAAGAATAAGTTTACTGAAAGGAAAGAGGATTGTATTTAGTAACATTAAAGCAGTTATCAGTAAAAAATCAGTTTCATTATAAAAATTATATGTCGTTATAACACTAAAAATTATTAGAGATATGATATATTCTCTAATCCAAAAACGTTTAGGAAATGATAAAAAAGAGCGTTTAAAACGCTCGTTTAATAAATTCATTATTAATCACCTTACTTTTCTAAATTTTCAAAAATTTCTGCATATTTAACGTTAGGAGCGAACCTTTTTGCTACGGCATATCCATCAGCGACTAACTTAGCATTTAACATATGATTTGAAATACTTTCAATATTGTTTGAATCTACATCATAATTCGTAAGCCAAACATAAGCTAATGTACGATTATATACGTCCATTTGCTCTACATCATATTCTAAATATAATATTTGTCCTACTTCAAGGAGTGATTTAGTGTACTCACTGGCTATATCACCATCAAGTGTATTTTTACTTTCGTCAGGATGTACGCTTTCAGAAGTATCAATTCCAATCAATCGTACTCTCACATCCTCACCATCTGAATTAGTAACAATCAATGTATCTCCGTCTACAACACGTTTCAAAATAACTTCTTCTAAACTAATCTCATTTGATTGAACTAATACTTTATCTCCAACAGTAGATTTTAAAAAATCACCTTTAAAATCTTTATAAGTGTTTAAAAAACTAATAAAACAACAAATAAATATACCAAAAGCGAAAATTCTGTTACTTTTCTTTTTTTTCTTCTGCATAATTAACCTCTACTTTTTATTAGTTTTAGGAAATTCTAATGAAAATTTAGGGTATTTATCATTAAAATCTACTTTAATAATAGCGTCATATTCTTTTCCTGTTTTTTGACTTGTTAATCCTTTAACAAGAACCTCGCCTTTATTTAAAAAAGATTTTGCGATTGTCTTAGTAATTTTTTTACCTTGACTTTCAAAAAATTTATTCTCTTTCCATAAAGCAAATGAACACTCTCTACTTGAACAGTAGAAATTTTTATCGCTCTCATGTACTGGACTTTGGCACTTAGGACACTTGCCGATTTCTTCTTTTTGGGGTTTATTATTTTCAAATTGGAACGTTGCAACAGTTGATTTTTCTTGATTTACAACTTCTGAAACAAATGATTCAATCTCATTCATAAATTGTTGTGAAGATAACTCTCCACGTTCGATTTGATCCAATTTTTCTTCCCACTCGGCTGTCATTTTAGCACTTGTTAAAAGAGGGGGCAGAATAGACATCAATTTATGTGCTTTTTCAGTTGCAACTAAATGATTCCTTTCACGTTGAATAAACCCACTTCGGATAATTGTTTCAATAATATTTGCTCGTGTCGAAGATCGCCCAATACCTTTTACTGATTTTAAAATATCTGTTAATTCTTTATCATCTTCAATCTGACATTTCTCCATAGCTTCAAGTAATGTTGCTTCTGTATAACGTGATGGTGGTGTCGTCTTTTTAGATTCAATTTTAATATCTTGAACGGATAAAGATTGATTTTCAGTTAGTGGTGGTAATAAAATTTCTTCTTTCTCTTTTTTCTTTAATTTTAAAACATCTTGACACTTAATTTCTAAACCACGATAACCTAAATCAATTAGATTCTGTGTCTTGGATTCAAATTCATAATCATTTAAACCGATAGTGACTTTAGTTGATTGATATTGATAAGGGGAGTAAGTGGCAATTAACATCTGATAGGCAACTAAGGTCATAATATTTCTTTCTGATTCACTTAATGTATTCCAATCATACTTAATTCCTGTGGCAGTAACTAAAATAGCGTGATGATCTGTAACTTTGGAATCATCAATTACATTATCAACATTAACTAAATGTGTTTGATAATCAGTAGTTAATGAAACTGGTTGAACCTCTTGTAATAAAGATAATAGGGAAGTCATTAACTCTTTTTGTGCTGAACTAACATATTTTGAATCTGTACGAGGATACGTCATTAATTTACTCTCATATAATTTTTGAATAATATCTAATGTTTGTTGAGCAGAATATCCAAATGATTTATTTGCTACTTTTTGTAAAGCAGTTAAATCATAGAGTTGTGGTGCTTTTTTTGTATTATCTTTTGTTTCAATTTGTCGTACAATCGCATTTAATCCGATATGAGAGGTTTTAAATTGTTCCGCTATATTTTTATCATCAAATCTTAAACTCGCCTCAAATCCCTCTAAAATCAGTTTTACGACATAATAATCTTTAGGAATGAAGTTAATAATCTCTTTATCACGTTGACAAATCATATTAATAGTAGGGGATTGTACTCGTCCCACATTTAGAACATTTCCATTTCCATATTTTTTAGTGAAAAGTCGTGTACCATTGATTCCAACTAAAAAATCAGCTTGTGACCGACACTTAGCTGATTCTAATAATAACTTTTTCTCTGATCCATCTAATAGGTTAGCCATTCCCTCACGAACCACATGGTCTTCAAATGAAGAAATCCATAAACGTTTAACTGGCTTTTGACAATGAATATACTCATAAATAAGCCAAAAAATTAATTCTCCCTCACGACCACCATCAGTACCACAAATTAAGGTACTAACATCTGAACGCTCTATTAATTTTTTGACATTATAAAATTGAGATTTTGATTTTTCAATAATTTTTGTTCTCCATGTTTTAGGTATGAAAGGTAGAGTATCTAAACTCCACACTTTCAAAGATTTGTCGTAATCTTCCATCATAGCATTTGTAATTAAATGTCCATAACACCATGTCACAACATAATCATTATTTTCTAAATAACCATCTTTCGTTTCAAATTGTCCGATTGCTTTTGCAATATCTATCGCTACACTCGGCTTTTCTGCAATAATTAATTGTTTCATTTTCTAAACCACTCCTTATTCATAACAATTCAAATCATCATCTTGAGCCAAACTTACACAAAACTCTTTCCACTCTTCAATGGTTTTGCTCTGATTATCTATGTCTGTTTGCAGACGTTCTAAATCTCCTAATGTCCATTCCGATTCAGAATAATGACTAAAATACTTTAAGTAGGAAGTAGGAATCCCTAAATCTCGTAATTGCTTTTTAATTGAATCTATAGTTAAATCTGTTTCTTTCTGAATATTTTCCTTTTTAAAACTATTTCTAATTTCATTATTGAACTGTTCAAAAGGATTTTCCTCTTTATGTAATACTTCTCTTCCTCTTGTTCCTTCTCGAATAGCTCTTAATGATTCAAATACATACTTTCCTGCAATAAAATCTCCTTTTTCAAATGACTTAGGATTACAATAATAAACACGTTCATTTAAGTTAATATCAGCATGATTTCCTCTATCAATTAGTCCCTCAACGTCCGTTTCTCTAATTCCTATGTGTGTTTCGCCTTTATTATCTTTATAAGTAAAATATCTAAATGCGGAATAGAAATTTGAAAAAATAGGCTTTCTCCCTAACCTTAGCACCACTCCTTTTTCAAAGGGGAGTTCCATTAGCTCATTCATATGTAATAAAGGTTCTTCTTCTAAAGATTCTGATACTTGATACTTCGTTTCACCGATTTGAGATGAAACTGATTTTCTTACCACTGTTCGATTCCCTAATTTTTTAAACGTTTCTTCAACGGCTGGTAGATCATTAGTTTTAATATAAATCATATTTTGACAGTTATTTTTGATAATTGGAGCATAATCACCATATTTAACATTGAATTGATTCAAGTCTTGCACAAATAAAAAGAATCTAATATTACGACTTCGTGACATAGATGTTTTCTTATCAAGATCAGGGATTGATGGCATTTGTGCGAACTCGTCTAATAAATAGTTAATTCGACGTGGTGATTTCCCCTTATGTTCTTTTTTTATTAACTTTGATAAAGTGAAATAGCTTTGTTCAACAAAAATACTCGCCAACGCCCAACGAGTAGGATTATCGTCTGGACACACAATGAAAATGGCAGTTGGTTTTTCGATTAAATCTTTAAAGTCGATTTCATTCATAGATGTTAGACGTGCAATCGATTCATCAGTAAATAAATCAAGGTTAGTTAATGCAGTTGATAAAATACTCCCTTTGGTATTGTCGCCTGCCGAAGTCATAGCACTAGCTTTTTGTTTAGGAAGATTTCCTAAAGGTCGTGATGTAAAGTAATAATCTAGCATTTTGGTTTTATCATCATAGGGTGTCGCTGCTAAAGTAGAAATCGTATTAACCATCACATGAGGGGTAAAACTATCAGCAGTTTTTCGTTTAATTTCCTCTTTTTTTTCTGTTGGGAAAGAAGTTTCCGTATCTTCAAATAATAAATCTTCAACCATAGCTAAAGTAGTTCCACTGGTTAAGTTTTTAGCAGTATCTTGCCAAAACTTATCCTTAGCATTTGGATCATCATTTAAGATATGTGCAAAAGCATTAGATAAGTTAGTGGTATTGGATAAATCGGGGTTTTTAGGATTTTTCCTTAGAGCTTCTAAATAGTGTTGTTTAATCGTTTCAAAGGGATTCCAAGCATGGGAACGATAGGGTTCTTCTAAATTAATTACTTTGATATTGTAACCACGTCTTTTTAACATATCGTAAGTATTCGCTAATAACTCACCTTTTACGTCATTGACAATCATACTCTCTTGTAAATTTTCAGCTTGTTTAATAACTTCTTCAGTGGCTTTATTTTTTTTTAGTTGCTCAATGCTAGGAAATGATGGTCTTGAAATGACTTCCATTGTTGGGAATACAAGCATTTGTGACTTTCCTGTTCCTGTTGGCCCAAGTCCTAATGTATGAATCACATTAGGACAGACATAAAATTGATGATCCTCTAAATCAGTATGGAGAACCATTCCACGATTAGCATTTAAAATGACTTGTGATTGATTAAGTTTTCTTTTTTCTTCAAGTTCTTCTTGCACATTCACTAATCTTTGTTGAAGTTTCTCTAATTCAAGCTTCATTTGTTCTTTCTCACCCATCAATGCTCATTCCCTCCTGGTCAGCTTTTAATTGATCGTTGATTTTTTTAATCGTATCGTTTAAAAATTTTTCTTCTTCTTCTAATTCTTCTAACGTTTTAAAGTAAATAGGCACTTTGACAAGCCCCTCTGTTTCAAGTAACTTAAATCCATCACCTTTTAACTCATCAATCGATTCATTCGCCCAATCAGCAGTTCCTTTCTCTCCGTTAGCAACTATTTTCTCTCGCATTAATATTTCATGATAATAGTATCTAATCGCCTTATATAAAATAATTGCTATTACGCTACTTAAAGCTAACCAATGTAACGTCCTATAATGGGGGAAAAATACTCTTATCGTTATTCCGTATCGTGGGATTAAAGTAGCGATACTAAGCAACATGAAAATAGAATAACTAACTAAAATACCGAATAATTGATAGAAATAATACTTTCTTTTTAATGGATCAATCGTTATTTCATGTAGGATTTTTTTCATTTTATCTATACATCTGTTTAATTGCTTATCTCTAAATTCTTTAGATAAAAATAAAGTGTAAATCTCAACTAAATAATCTTTTAATTCATCTATTTTTAACTTTAAATTATCGTCCACTATCATACTCACCCTCTTTTTGGATTTCTTGTTGATATAATAACTTTTCATATTCACGTAATGCTTTATTAACATCACGTTCCAATACTCGTTTTAACTTGTTAATGTGATAATTTAATTGATTTAATGTGTACGGAGAAGATGTTTGGGAACGATTATACAGATTATCATCTAGCCTATTAGGTACTGGATTTTCTTGGCTTACTGAATAAGAAAAGGAACGAGTATTTTCTCGTTCCTTTTGTTTTATTGATTGTAGTGAATCTTCTTTATAAACTAAAGACTTAAAAAGTTCATCAGATAATCTTATTGACGATTTATCATTTAAAGCATGATTACTATTTTTATACTCTTTAATCTGCTTTAATAGGGTATTACCTAAACGTTGCAATAAATCTTTTTCGCAGTTTTGACTATAATCTTTAAACATCTCTCTCGAACGATCACCATACGCTCTACGATAAAATTCTTGTTCATTAGAAGTTAATTCGATAAAATGCTGATACTCACTAGGAAAATGATTTTGTAAAATAGCATAACTAAGTGTATTAATCCATTTTTTTTCATGAGGTTTTAAGTTTTTATAATGATACGTTGATAATTTTTCAGATAGTTGTTGAAAAACCTCTAGGTAATCCTCTTTAAATTGTGTTTCTTTTGCTACTCCTAAAATCCTTTTCCTTGCTACATCATGAATTTGTTGTTTTTCTTTTGAACGATCAGTCAATTCTCGAACACAAGTAGATTTCATTTGATTAATAGATTTTTGAGAAAAGAATCCATGATCTTTTTCTTCTTCCTCACTCATATCCATCACATTAGTTGGATTTTTCTCAACCATAGCCACATGAAAATGAATGTTATCAGTATCATAATGTAATTGTGCTACCCAATATATTTTATTTTCCATCTGACGTTCTTTTAATAAAGATGTCATCATCTTACGAGCAGTATCTTTTAATTTTTCTTCATCTATTATGTTATTGACTAATACACCATGCTCTTTTAACCACTCATTATCGAAAGATACGATAGGTTTCCATAACAATCCCCCATTTTTATAGACTTCATCAAACTTTCGATTATAAAAATTACGTTGACTTGAAGAAATTACATCATTATAAAAATCAAATAATCCCTCTTTACCACTTTTAGTATTAAATCCATTATCAGTAGCCAAAACTGAACTTTTTCGAGTTTTAAATGAATTTTTATTATCAATGTTAATCTCTACTTCTTGACGTTCAATATAATCTAAATAACGACTAAACCCTTGTTCATTTGAAGAATCATTTTTTATTTTATCAAGAATTTCATTCCATTCTAACACTTCCTGTTTCTCATGTTCATCTAGTCCACGAGTAATATATTCAATATTTTGTGTATATGAATTACTCCTAGTATTCGGACTATCCCAACGAACCTTAGCAATTACTCCTACTTTTTGCACACTTCATCACATCATTTCTAATTAAAAACTAACGTTCTTTTTCTTGCTCTTGCTCATTTGTTACTGATTTAGTCACTCCATGAATTAATTCATGTGGTGAACGTTCATTTCCTCGACAATCAATATTTTTCAAATTTTCTAACGCTTGAATTTCTAAAGTATGTAAATTATTAAATGCACATTCTAAATGCTCTAAATCATCACAATGATTTAGCTTTAACTCTGTTAATCGGTTTGTATGACATGATAACCATTGGATTCCATCTGAAACTTCTAAATTATAAATAAAATTATTTGCACAATCTAATTGTTCTAACATAGGTAGTTCTTGAACTGGCAAGTCATATAATAGGTTATCTTGACACGTTAAATACATTAGTTCGTTGCAACCTTTAAAATTTAATTCTTCTAATTGATTATGACTACTAAATAAAAATTGTAACTCTTCTCGTTCTGAAACATCTAATGTTTTTAAATCACAAAAAGCCACATCTAACGTTTGAATCTCTTTTGGAATATCTTCATTTTTTAATTCATTCAAATGAGTGCTACTTGCATAAATTTTTCGACATTCACTACTCACTCCCTTTAACGTTTGAATCGGATTATAAGACACATCTAAATGTTTTAATGACGTAAACTGCTCAATTCCTGTTAAATCGTAGATTTGAGAGTTTGGAATTAATAAAACTTCCTGTGCTTGGATCACTGGTAACTGTTCATAAACTAACGTTGTATTATCACTTAACTTATCTTGTTCAAACACTTCAATTAAAATAGCTTTTCTAAAATTCTCATCTGGAAATAAATCATTCATAATTTCATAAGGAATTGGCAATTCATGATTATTTAACCATTTCATGCAATACTCTTTATTATTAAACGGCTCAATAAAGACATTTCCATGTGCATTATCAATTCCTATCCATTGTTCTCCCTCTTTAGAATAGAAACTTCCATAATCAGATTCTGTCAAAGAATGATTATCGTATCTTTCAATTAACGCATGAACTTGTTCTTCTGTTAAAAATTTAATGGTTGGATCGATCACTTTAACTTCCTCAACATTGACATTCGGATTTCCATTCAATTTCAAATCACAAATAGAATCTAAAGAATAAAATGTCATACATTCTAAATGATTATTTTCACTTTCAACGTGTTTTAATATCTTATTTTCAGATAAATCTAATTCTGAAATCAAGTTATTGCTACAAAAAATTTCTTCTAAACATGGGCAATCAGCAACTCCTAAATCACTCAATTCATTTCCACTACACGATAAACTTTTTAACACTGATTGTTTTTCTAAATCTAAATCCTCTAAATTATTTAATGTTACATCTAAAATTTCTAAGGTTTCAGACTTAGGTAATTTAAGATTATGAATATGACAAGCATAAGCGTGTAACTCTTTTAATCCTATTAAATCAGATACATCTAAATTAATAATCGGATTATTTGAAACATCTAACTTTCGTAACGATTCAAAATTTTCAATTCCTTTTATATCTGTTAATTTATGTTTTTCTAAATTTAAAACTTCAAATTTTTTCAATACTTCTAAATCTGATTTAAAAATATCTGTTGTTCCATCATGGCGATCTAATAATTGCTCAACAATGATTTTTCTAAAATTTTTATTTGGAAATCTAGAATTTATTACTTGGTCATATTCAAATTGTTTCCAAAAATCCATATACCCTGTCATAACACAATCAATCTGATCTTTGTCTTGTTCAAAATTTTCAAAATCGGTATGTAATTCAAGATAACCTTCTTCAACTAATTTAAACTTTTTCAAATCTTGTTCAAATTCTTCCCAGTTTTCTTTAGTCATTATTCCCTCATCTATTAACTCCTCAAAATCTTCAATCTCACAAAAATACATCTCTTGTTCAGTATTAATGCTTTCTAAGGCAAAATGACGTAATAATATACCACAATCTTTAAGGTTAATTTTTTCACTTTCCACTTCTTGATTACTATTTAATTCTTTTTCTATTGCCATATTTTCCTCTAATATATTAATAAAATCTTTAGAAGTATTATAGACTTCCTCTAACAACTTTGTACGAGTCGGAATGTCGGTGTCTTGTGTCCAATTTTTCAAATAGTTTAAAGAATATTCTGATACATCTAAATTAAAATGTGAACAAACTGCATAAGCAACTAATTCAGCTTGAAACTCTCGTTCACTTTTAGAATACTGTTTACGTTTTATTCCACTATGAAGTTTTGCATGAGCTAATTCGTGAATAAAAGTTTTAATATTTTGTAATTCACCATTTCTATGATTTAACTCAATCTCTTTTGTTAAGGTATACGTTACTCCCTTACTTGCTCCTAACTCATTTCCAGTATTAATAATTTCAGCACCTATTGAATTAGCAACTTTCTCTAAAGATTTATAAAAACTTTCATAATTAGGTACATCTCCATCTAGCCAACGATTAGGAAATAATTTTGGTAAATCACTAGCTTTTGCATTTGTTTGGCTAACATCAAAAACGTGTCCGATTTTAAATCGAGTTACACTAAATACTTCTATTTCACCACGATTTATTTTTTCTTTTTCTTCTTTAGTTGCATACTTGACAGATTTAACTTGCCCATCAGAATTTTTAAATGATTGCACTGCTACTGGCACTAACATTTCAATCCCTTTTTCACCACGATTCACATGAAATCCATGCTCTTTCCAAAATTGAAATGTTCCTACTGCTACTGCTCCACTAAATTGTTTCCTAATCAAAGCCATGTTTCTTAAAGAGTATTTATAAAATTTATCTTTAAAATTTAATAACTCTTTAACATCTTCTTCCGATTCAACTAAATTATTAATTTGTTCATTTGCTGAATAAATTAATTGCTCTATACGATCTTGATAATCTTTAGCCATGTTCTTTCACCTCATAAAAAAAAGCAACTTATAAGTTGCTTTTTAAATCTCCATATATTCTTTTGTTTCTTTATCAAATCCAATCAGCCAAACTGATTCTTCTTCCTCTACATCTTTTAAAATTTGAGAGTTCATTTCATAATCAAAGTTAGATTGTGTCACATGAACCACCTCTTTTGTATCTAAATCTTTCACCACATAATAATTTTTTTCAATACCAACAACGTATCCTTTTCCATGTTCAGCATTTAAAATTTCTGTTGTCATTGTTTCATTTTCTAAAATTTGTTGCATTGTTTTTTCTTCCATTACTATTCCCTCTCTTTATCTTTTTTTTTACTTTCCATCTGTTGTTGATGTGGAATAACATAATTTTCTCTTAAATAGTTCATGCTTTCTCGATAGGATAAATCTTTCATTTCACATACTAAAGCAATAACATCACCACCTTTACCACACCCAAAACATTTATAAATTTGTTTTTCTTGTGAGATAAAAAATGATGGTGTATTCTCTCCATGAAACGGACAAATACCTACAAAGTTGCGACCATTTTTTTGAACCTTGATTCCTAAATCTTGAGCAACTTCTAAAATATCTGTGGCTTGTTTCAATTCAGATTTTAGTTTCATCAAGTCACCTTTATTCCAATGTTTATCTTTTAAACGTTGTTCTGATTTTATTGTTTCTTCAAAAACACTTTGATAACTTGGATTCTCTGAACACATTTGACGACAATAATCTAAATAGGTTAAAGGTTGTTCTAATCGTTGATCTAATCCCCCTTTATCTTTTAAATATAACTCGTTCGGATCACACTCACTAGGTAGCTTTGTAAATAAAATTCGTTCTGTTGCTTTCCATGATTTCAATTCATTTTCATTTAACAAATCACGAACTGTTTGTGCCAGTAGCTTTCCATTTCGGACACTCGCTGAAAATCCTGCCTTATCATTATCGTAACAAATAATATAGTTATTTGTATACTGATTTAATAATTGAATATGCTCTTTAGTCAATGCAGTTCCTAACGTACACACAACATTCTTCTTGCCTAATTCCCAAAGTGTCATACAATCCATGACACCCTCAACAATATAAACTTGATCTTTCTCTTTAATATAATCTTTTGCTCTATGTAAATTATAGAGTGTCTTAGATTTAGAAAATTCTAAACTCTCTGGTGATAATAAATATTTAATATAAATTTGATCTGTATCTGATTTTTCTTTTAGTGTTCGCCCATTAAAGCCGATTAATTCTCCATCTTCATTATGAAGTGGAAACATCAAACGTTGATAATTTCTTTCATTATTACGTGCATTTAAAATTCCTTGTTGAACCAACTCTTGATGATAATTTTCTAATTCATCTTTGATATTTCCATTAGAATAACCAACACCAAACTCACGAATGGTTTCATTAGAAAAGCCACGACTTTTTAAATAAGTCATGGCTTTTTTTTCTTCATCTTTCAGTGATCGTTGTAAATTATTTTGATAAATTGCTTGAACTGTATTTAAAATCAAAATAGCTCCTCCTTATCTTTTTTGACTATTTAATCTTTTGTTTTCAAGTGCAATTAAACGTTGATACCTCACCTGTTCTTTAATTTTTTCAGTTGCATTAATAGTTACTAAATGATCTTTATTTTCACCATTCGTATCAAACTCTTTAATGTAATTGTCAGCTAATAACATGTAATTTAAAATTTCTTTATTTGTTCGAGTGACTACATTTGTTTCATTCACTATCGTTCTTAATTGTACTAATAATGGTTTTAATTCTTCCAACAACAAATCATTTTGTTTCTTCATAAACTCTTCTGATTGCATTTGATGTTGTATAACTATTTTATCTAAAATCTCGGATAGACTTTCACCTGTTTCAGCTTTTCTTTTTTGAAAAAACTCAAATGTATCTGTACTTACTCTAAATTCCATTCGTTCTTTTGACATATAAACCCCTCCTTTTTGTACGGTAAATTAACGGTTTTTACTGTTAATCTGTCGGCAAATTAACGGTTTTTACTGTTAATCTGTCGGCAAATTAACGGTTTTTACTGTTAATCTGTCGGCAAATTAACGGTTTTTACTGTTAATCTGTCGGTAAATTAACGGTTTTGTGTTTTTTTATGACCCCAGTCAAAACGTTGGTACTACCAACGTTCACGCCCCTAGAGGGGCAAAACTCTTTATCCTGCTTTCTTTTAGTTTTTTACTCCTAAACTACTCTAGAGTTTCTTCAAAGTATAGAAGCACTTCATTCATTGTCACATCTAACTCAAATGCCCTAAAAAATCCTCCTACTTCACAGGGATAGTTATCTTCTTTAAAGGTTAAATTATCTGCTCCACAAATCAATAACTTCTCTATAAAACTCGGATGATACTCAATGATTCCATAACCCTTTCTAAACTTAAAGACAATAAGATCTCTCTGTTGCTTATAATTATTTTTACTTTTGAAACTAAAACATTCAATTCCATTTTTTAAAAACTCTTCTTTTAATCTTCCTAAATTGGAATCAATCTCATTACTTAAAATTCCTGAAAAATAATTTATAATTTCATTTTTTCTTTCCATGAAAAAAAACTCCTTAATTATTTTGATATAATATATTTTAGAAAGGAGAATACGTTATGTTTAATGCTTTTGATAAAGATAAAAAAAAGATAGTTTCTGCTTCTTCTGTGACGACAATAGGTGGTAACTATGAATGTTCGACACCTGATTGTTCAGCTAAAATGGTAATTCGATCTATTGATGGAAAGAGAAAACCACACTTTTATAAACCTCCAAAGTCACAACCCGATCATAGTTTTAACTGTAAATGTATTCAGAAATATGGAGAAAATAAGAAATTTAAAGATTGTAAAATTGATATTCATTCTATTTTTAATTCTTTTAAAGATTCTTCTGTTACATCCGACTCATCATTTACGAAAAACCAAAATCCTCGTCACAAAAATACTGATGTTGTAATAAACAGTATCTCGACTCCAAAAGGACTACTTGCTTTTGGGGTATCTCATGAATTATCAGAAATGATTAATAATTCTCAAACACTTAATGAAATATTTATTGACGATAGAAATTGTCTAGATTATTCAAACAGTATTAGTGGAGTGAAAATGATTGTTTGTAACACAAGAAGATTTGAAGAAGATAACCGTTGTATAGTATGTTATTTAAACTCAAAAAACAAATTAAGTGTTTCAATGGAAATTAAAATTTTCTTCCCAGTGGAACAAAAAGAAACTTTTGATAAAGTTATAAAATATATTTTAAAAAATGCTAATAACAAATTTAGTAAATTTCCTCTCGCCATACTTGGAGATTGGAATACAGTTAAAGTAACTTCAAACTCTATCGTTATTTCAACTACTTTAAAATCACGTTCTCATCTTATTTATACTCATATTTAAAAGACTACTAATGTAGTCCTTTTTATTTTAAATATAAATAGTTTCTTATAATAGCATTATTTTCTTCAATTATGCGATCACTAGAATCTATATAAGCAATTAATTGTTCGATCAGTTGCACATAACGTAAATGTGAACTCATGTGAACTTCTTCATGTAAATCTTTTTGAATCAAGTGTCTTATGTACGCTTCTCGTGATGAAAATTTTTTCATTTTTGCTCGATCAGTAATCGAATTTATTTCATGTGATGTTAGCTTTCTGATTTTAATTTCACTCACTTATTGTTCACTTCCAATGAATAAATTCGCTCTAATATTTCTGTATTTTTTTCAATCACTCGCTCTTGCTTTTCTATGTGATTTAAAATTTCTTTGATAAAATCTTCATAACGTTTATCAGATTCTAGTTGGAATTTATCATTAGCTAACTGATTTAAAATTATTTGTAAAAATTCATTACGACTTTTAAATCCGTTCTCTTTTGCCAAGGCACTTAAACGATTGGCTACTGATTTTGGAATTTTAATTTCTACTGTTAGCACGAATTATCCCCCCTTTCAATTTGAACTCTTGTTCAAAAAAATTTGGCTGCAAGTGGGGAAAAATGTTTAACAACATTTTTCCCCACTTGCACTTTTAAATATAATCGCTACGCTCATTTTTAAAAAAATAAACGATCAACTATTCTAATATTGATGGTTGATCGAACTGTTTCACTAAATCAATAAGATCATTAAATGACATTCCTCGTTCTGAAATGGTTTGAGTTAAAATTTGATTTTGCAAATCTTTAATCTCATTTAAAACTTGATTTTCTTCTTCAATAATTTGTGCCTTACGCTCTTGTACTTTTTCTAATTTTTCCTCTGCTTTTTGTAATTTTTTTTGTAACATTTAAAGTCCACCTTTCAATATTTTAATCATTTATTCACTTGCCTTTTTATTTTCAATTTCTTTTTTAAGATTTGAAATTTGTTCTTGAAGTGTTTCATCATTTGGATTTGATTTTAAACTTTCTTCTGCTTTTGATAATTGATGTTCAAGGTCTTCTAATGTATACTGCGGTTCAACATTCTCATTATCATCATGATTATGTCCATCATGATCGCTTTGAACTAATTCAGCACCCTCAATCACATAAGTTTGTTGTAATGTACCAGTAGAATTTTGAATTTCTTCATTTGGTGTTTGAATATCATCACCAGTTATTTCATCAGAATTTTTATTTTCTTCTTTTGTCGCTACTGGATTTTCAACTTTATTAGTTGACGTTTGCATTGTAGGAACAAGATAATCCGTTAAACGATTTTCTACATAATCTGTCATTGTAAAAGATTCTTCAACGACATTCACTTTACGTTGATCAAGATAAATAATTTGTTGATTCACTAAATGATTATCTGAATCTAAAGAAGTGATTGTGACTTGTAAGTGATAGGTGTTTTGAGGCCAAAAGAATGAATATCCTGTAATCTTTAGATTGTTTTTTTCTTCTGATTCAAGGGTTAATTGTGAAACATTTTGAACTGGACTAAGTGTTCCATCTTGATTAATCGCATGAAGTGATAATTTAATGGTTTCATTGTTAAAGGATTTCCCATCATGAACTAAGGTAAAAAATGATTCACCACTTTCTTTTGATGTAGTGACATCACTAACTTTGACACTTAAACCCATACTTGTATAGATACTCGTTCGCCATGTGTCTTTAATAGGTGTATCATCAGGCAAATAAAAAGGACTTGCTACTAACAAACCAGTTAATAACAGTCCTGCTCCTGCAATCGTAATCATTGTTTTCTTTTGATTTTGTTTAAGATTTATTTTTTTCATGCTCATATTCCTCCTAACTTATTGGATTCTGTTCTACATCTGTTGGCGGTGTTAAAGGTTTATTTTGTCCACTTGTTGATCCCAGATTATCAAATGGTAATCTTAACATAGGATCAATTCTTACATCATTTTCATACCACTCAAAATGAAGGTGACTACCGCTTGAATTTCCACTGTTTCCTTGTTGTCCGATAACTTGTCCAATGACTATTTCATCACCAACTTTGACCGTAATTGTATCTTGTAAGTGAGCATAACGTGTTTTTGTTCCATCTTTATGATTAATAACTAGATGATTTCCGTATCCACCAGGATGTCCTAAATAACCACCATTACTCGCATATCCTGTCACGACTTTTTCTACGATACCACCCTTAACTGCTCTAATACTTGCTCCATATCCACCACTCATATCTAGTCCGTTATGGTTAGCATAACAAGTAAAACCACAAGTCACACGAAAGTTATCAAGAGGGAAAATAATATCTCCATCAACGATTGGAATATCTTCTGTTGGTGGTTCTCCCATACTATTTTGATAACCAGTTGTTGAATTTGTAATCACCACGACTACGGTTAAAAGAGTGACTAACCCCATCAAAACAGAACCGCCACCTAGCAATCCTAAAAGCCAAAAGATAAATTTTTTTTGAAGTTGGTGCTTGATAAGGCGGTTTACGAACATTATGACCCACCGCCCATCCATTCTAAATCTGTATCTGAATAGGTTCCAAAGGAATTAACTAAACAAGTGGTATCACCATCTATATTAAGAAAAAATTCTCCCTTTTTTAAGTTTGAAATTTGATCAATTTCTTCTGTTGTTAAACGATGTCCTAATAATTTACTATACGTTGGCTTCGCATTCATTTTCTCATGAAAAATAACGTTATACTGGCAAAATCCAAAAATCTGTTTCATATTTTCTGATTGCTGATCCGTAGCTTCCTTGATAAGATCAAGAATACTTTGTGTCGCAAACCATAAACCACCCTCATATTTTCGATTCTCTCGTTGGAACAATTTAATAAATTTAACTGAATCCTCATTGTCTGGACTAATAAAATGATGGGCTTCATCAATCACCAATAATGTTTGAGTAATTTTTGATTTATGGTAATTTTCTTTTTGTGATTTTTCTTTTTCTTCACTTCCTAATAGTACAAGTTCCTGCCATAAATAATATAAAACATTATAAAATTGTGCTTGTTTAATTTTTTCGGGTTGTGCGGTTAAATTTCTGACTAAAAAACAAATACCATTTGCTCGTGAGGGATTTACCGTTGTGTATCTGTTAAAAAGACTTCCATAGTTATTCACTAAATCTTGTAAAATTGTCACCAGATTATCGTAGCGATTGTACTGTTGTTCTGTTAAGTTTCCTTTAGAAAGTTTACTTTGACACGCTTCTAACACTTCACTCAAAATAACTTGTTCCCTTGTCTTATATAATTCATGAAGAACTGATGTAAAAAGAGATAATTCATAATCATTCAAAGTCGGACAAGCTAAACTTAACCATGTTTGAGCCTTTGCTAACGTTAACTGTAATGCTGATTCTTGTTGTGTATCATCTTTAGCGAAAACTTTTGCTAAAGGATTTAAAGCATGATCCGTTGAACCATCTAAAGCTAAAACTTGCCCTCCCATGTCAAAAACCACTGGTGCAAAATCTCCAACTGGATCAAGCACTCTCACTCGATCTCCTAACATTAAATGGTTTTTAATCATACGAAATAAATAAGTTGATTTCCCTGATCCTGATACCCCTGCTACCAAACCGTTAGAAGATGGACGTTTTTCTGTTTTATAAAACGGATTGATACAAACTGGTGTTCCATCTTCATCAAATCCTGCAAACCATCCTATCGGATCAGATAATTCTTTTTTATTAGCAGGATATGAACCTGCAAAGGTATCCAAAGGAACAATTTTGCCAAAACGTTTATTTTTTCTTTTTGAAATACGTCTTAATTGATTCGTTTGTTCATCTAATTGTTCATCTAAAAAAATGGTTGCTTTATAGCCATGTTGCATAAGTTGTTCTTGAACATGATCTACTTTATCTTGTAATTCATCTAATGTTTTAGCTTTCAACTTGATTGTTGCAGTTAGTCTGACAAACTGTCCATCTTGATTCACATGATTCATCAGCGGACTTAATTCTGCTAGTTTTAATTTTAATTCGTTAATTTGAGTAGGCTTTTTCGCATTTTTTAAACGATCATCTAATTCACTAAATGTTTTATTTAATTTCTTTTTAATCTCCTCACTATGACAACTTGGATCAATACTAATTTGTAATACTCCATCCTGTGGCTTTAGCCAGTTACTCCAAAGTGCTGGATTATCATAAGGAAAATCATAGATATGTAAATAAGTGACATATCCGTCTGCCATCTCAATGTATCTAGCTTGTACCTTACACCCTCCAATAGATGCTATCTTTGATTTCAATTCAGAATTTAGATACTCACGAAGTTCATCTAATTCTTTTACAGGATTTTTTTTCATGCTCTCACCTCTCCTTTTAAATTTAAAATGCGAGAAATGACCGCTAAGGCAGTTGTTTCTCGCATTTAGTATATTTATGTCAAATGATATTAAAGTTCGTTACAAATCGATTAAATGCTAATTATAGAGTTGATGAAAAAACTTAATACTTTCAGCTTCAGTTAATGGTCGATTTTTAACTTCATCTTGATGATAGGATAACCACTTCACTGCTTGTTTTAACTCTTGATGATCCACCGCTAATACCACAAGATAATACCGTTCGATAGATTGACCTAACTCTAACTCTTCTAAGCGTTTTATTTCAGCTTCAAGTTCTAGTTTTGCACGATCAGTCAATTCAAAAGATTGGTGTTTTTGTTTTTGTCGGTAATAATGAATCTGATTCTGATATTTAAGTGGCTCTTTTTGAATAAACCAATGACTTGCTACATTAAAACTTTTAAGCCGTTTTGCCACTTGTTGTAAAAAATTGTTCAACTCTTCATAAGGCTTTTTTTCTAAACCTTGTTGACCGATTACTTCAAAGACTTGGATAACATCCCCTGTTTTGGTTTTGAAAATTTGTGGTGTAATTTGTGATACCACTTCAACGATTTGGGTGCTATTTCGCAAGATAAGTCCTCCTCCTTTTCTTTAAAAGTTAAATTAATAATATCTTGACTAGGTGGTGCTAAGTACGTTCCCTTTGGACGATTTAACCAAATCAAAAATCTTTTATAATTTCTCGTTAATGGTACTGGTGATGGAAAAATGGTGAGATAAACACAAAATAGAGTTATTACTCCCCAAGCTATTCCTAAAAAATGGGGGATGTTCGGAATTAAATTAATAATATCAGTTGATAATCCAAATGTCGCCATAAGTGGTATTCCTACTAAGGTTGCTAAATCTGATATAAAAATTTGAAATGTCCATCCTAAGAAATTGACTTCTGGAAACGCATAATTAACCTCTAAATCCTTTGGGATTAAATACATTACTCTTCACTTCCTTTCTCATCCTCTTCATCTTTAATCTGCCAAATTTCGTATGGTGGTAAAGTTGTTGTTTTAGCTCGTTCATCTGAACGTTTCATTAAATCTTCAAAAGGATTTATTTTATAACTATTATCTTTATCATATTCTGGTTGAGATGTCGGATCAGCCTTAATTGATTGATCTTTAAGTTGTTTCTTGCTAATTTTTTCGTTAATTTTATCTGTCATTGGTTTAGCCATTTTTTCAACTTCTCCAAAATTCTCATTCACTGATGATATAACTTTATTTACAGCTACTTTTCCTCCATTAACGATAGGTTTTTTAATCACTTCGTTTGCTTTCTCTTTAACATTATGAGTGGTATTCTGAACTGTTTTTTGACCCTCTGTTGCTACATTTTGAACAGTTTGACGAATGTTTGATTGTTGCCACATTTCAGATAAAGATTTAACACCTTTTTGATCTTCTTTTTCACCAACTGTATCAGTAGTATCAGTAGTATTAGATGATGAATGGCTTTCCGTTGGATTCACATTAGCAACTACTGATTTTGATGTATCATTTGTCATACTAGATGGCGAATGACTTTCTGATACTGATTTGTCCTCAACATTAGAATCTACAACCTGTGATGAATTACTTTCTGTTGGATTTGCTTTAGCAACTACTGATTTTGGTGTATCATTTGTCATACTAGATGGCGAATGACTTTCTGATACTGATTTGTCCTCAACATTAGAATCTACAACCTGTGATGAATTACTTTCTGTTGGATTTGCTTTAGCAACTACTGATTTTGGTGTGTCGCTTGTAGTGTTAGGTGATGTATTAGATTTTGAACTCATAACATTTCCATTTTCATCAAACCCTTTAAAATGAACTGCTTTTTCAACACCTTTATTGACACCATTTTTAATACTACTTGCGACTTTCTGAACTGATTTATTTTCAGAAACAGTTTTTCCTGTTTTGGCAATATTGCTGATACCCTTTGTCGCACTTTGCCCCAACTCTTTAGTATTTTTAGCAATATTCATAGCGTGTGATGTTGCCCTTACCGCATCACCTGAAATTCCTGCATCCATACCAAATAATTCTTCTACAATTCTTGGCCCATCTAATAACATTAAAACGGCAGCGATATAGCCTAATAACTTCATATACATCATAATGCCCCAATCAATATTAACTAAGCCAAATCCTGTGTTAATCCATGCGATAGCCAGTTGATAACAACGGAAAATAATCACCACAATAACCATTAATAAGAAAGTTGTTCCTATTGAATGAAGTAATTTTTTAAATCGTTGTCCATTTTCAACATCTGTTAATCCAACAAACGGAAGTAAAATTTGTTTAAAGGAAAGTTCTAGAATCAATCGTAAGAATTTTAAACCTGCAAAGATAAAACCTAGACTGAGGACTAAGAAACTCAAGATAAGAACAAAGGGATCTTGAAGCTGATAACGATAAATATTTTCATCAAACCATCCAAACCAGCTATCCTTTAGTTTTTGACTTTCCCACTCACCAGTCGATTGATTATAAACTGGATACTCCTTGTTGATTTTGTCACGATCAAGCAATTCATTAATATTAAAATACTCTGGCTCAAACGTATTTTCCTTGATGTTATTGAGTTGAGTGTTACTCTTTTGATTAATCACATACTGTAAATCGACTAATTGATCTAGAATCAACGACTTAGATAAATTGAGTTGATCGTCACCTAAAAAAGCATTCATGCTTGATTGAGTTAAATCATTAAGCAAAGGAATAAGTGATTTTCCATTATAAATAGGCATGGTTAAACTGGTAAGCAAACTCGCAATCACCAATAAATTCACACTCGTTTGTTTAATAAGGTTATGATTTTGTTTAGTCATGGCTTTAAGACCTATCCACACTAAAATTGGACTCAAAAAAGCAATTCCAAGAACAACTGAATGGTTAATAAACTCATCCGATGTTAAATTTGAAAAATTAGGTGCAATATCAAAGATATAATTCAACGCTTGTTCAAAAAAGCCACATACAGTATATCCTAATTTCACAAGCCACCAAATAAGCCACCTAAATACGTCACTAAACATAGTTGTTACTTCAACGTTTTCACGAGCTAAATCTGTGCTAAAACTCGAAGCAAAAGCTATTTTAGGATAAAAGAAAAAGCAGATGGCTAAAAGTCCACCTGCTTTATAAAAGTTTTTCATGTTTATCACCTTACATTAAAAAAGGTACGATCATCGCCATTCCAGTTTGGAATCCACCTTGTTGCATTAATCCTTGAACAAAAGAAGCAATCGTTCCCCCACCAAAGATAAAGATACCTACAATAATTGCTTTAACAATCCATTTCTTCGCTTTCGCAAATGTTTCGTGAGATTCATCCATAAACATAGAGCCTACACCGAATAAAATACTTGATAAAACAATCACTGCTAATCCAACTAAACTCATTTTCTCTGATACAAAATTTAATACATTAATAATATTGTCAAAAAAGTTCATTCTTAAATCTCTCCTTTAATTTCGATAAAATTCGTCATTGCATTTGGTTTATAATGATGGAGTTGCAATGATTTACTCCATATATCTTTAAAGAAAAAGACTACTCATTATAAAAGTAGTCTTTTTTTATTTGTCCAATGGAATCACCCCCTTTCAAGGTATAAAAAAACAACTTTTAAAAAGTTGCTACTTATGAAATATTAAAAATTCATATATTTGTTTATCTATTAATCCTTATCATTAATTTCTAATGGTTGTTCAAAACGACTACCGACAATCAATGCACACATAACCGCTAAAAAAAATACTCCGCTAATTACTCCCAATCCAAAAAACATCATATTTTGCCACATGATAAATCACTCCCACTGATTTTATTTATTTTAGTATTCTATCTTTTGATAGGTTAGACAGACGAGAATTGGAAATTTATAGGGATAAACTAGTTAAAGGAGAATTAGTATGAAAAAATTTAATTTATTTCGTCTGCCTAACCTATCACTCCAAAGGTGCTCCTTTGGACGATAGACCTTAATTAATGAATCATCATCGATAACATTTGTGTAATGCTTGGCATAACTGTTCCTGTTGCCATTACTTCTTGTAACTTAGCAAACACTAAATCAGCAATCGACTTCATCTGTGGTGAGAATATCGCAATCAAAATCGCTCCTACCGCACACACAATCATTAAATTCATTAAACTTCCACCTTTTTCACCCATTTGGGATCAACTCCTTTTCTTTTTTATGATTTTCCTACCTTTTGGTAGGATAGACAGATAAGCGAGTAAAATCGGATTATCTGCCTATCCTATCATTCCAAAGGCTCTCCTTTGGACGATAGACTCTCTTTAATGAATCATCATTGATAACATTTGCTTAATTGATGGCATAACTGCTCCTGTTGTCATCACTTCTTGTAACTTAGCAAACACTGAATCGGCAATCGACTTCATCTGTGGTGAGAATATCGCAATCAAAATCGCTCCTACCGCACACACAATCATTAAATTCATTAAACTTCCACCTTTTTCACCCATTTGGGATCAACTCCTTTTCTTTTTATATGATTTTCCTACCTTTTGGTAGGATAGACAGATAAGCGAATAAAATCGGATTATCTGCCTATCCTATCATTCCAAAAGCTTAATTTCCTTTGGAAAATAGGCATAAAAAAAACAACTCCATAGTTGCTTTAGTCTAAAAATTATAACTTAAATATATAGAATAACTTGTTTGTTCCATCCATCAATATCAATCGTATTTGACACTGTAGAATGAGTAACAGGATGATTATTTCCTTTAACAATCACGACTTGATAATCTTTTGGAACATCTTTTAATCGCTCTATTAGTATTTCAACACTTAAAATTCCACAATTATTTTCATTATCACAAACTAATTCTGAATTTTTTTCTACCATTATCCACCTCTACTTGACAACTTGTGTCACAGATGTTCCTTTACGTGTTAGATTATAATGAATTGTATCATTTTCGACTTTAACAGAAACTTCTACTTCTGTTCCATATTCCTCCAATCCATTACTGTTAGTTGTAACTGTAATTTCGTGAGGATATTTAGCAATTAATTGATTAATCTTTTGATTGGCTGCTTCTGTTTGTCCGCCTTCAACTTGGATAATTTCAACCACTTTTTCTTTAATATCGTAATGTTGAGTTGATACATTATAATAAGCAAACATGTTAATCCCCAAACTCGCAAATAGCGATATTGGAATTAATGAAATTAAGAATCCAAATATCTCACCCATCTTTTATCCTCCCTTAAATCGTTGAAAAAATTGACGTTGCAATAGTATAGATTAAATAACCAATAAAGCATAAAATCTGACAAATAACAATCACTTGAACATGAGTTCCGTACTTTTGCATTTTATCAGCTTTTTTGATACTTAATTCGTCTAATTGATTGTTTTTCACCTTATCATTTTGCCTAGATATAGTTTCCAAATAAACTAGATTATCACTTTCGTTCGCGTAATAATAAAGCATAGTCATCACCATACGAGAATTAGTTGACTTAAATCGACTAGCGAATTTTAAATAAGGGTCTAAAGACGTATCATTATCTAAGTCAATTAAAAAGAGATTAATAGATTTCTCTAAATCTTTACTCACATATTGACGACTTTCTTCTAAAGCACGATATAACGTATTATTATGTAAAAGAGTCAATAAAATTTTAATATAGTTAGGAAATAACAAATCATTTTTGGTTTGAATATTTGTCTTTTTTTGCTTTAAATCATGAACTGGAATCAAATAACTTGCAATCGTAAAGATAGCCATTAATCCAATATAAAGCGTTGATAGGTTAGCAATAATTGTCGCCAAAAAAAGCAAAAATATTATGAACGTCATTTTTAATCGTTGTAACTGAAATTGAAGAATCGTTCTGTCATCATAAACTTCTTCTAATAACTCTTCTAAATGGGGTTCAGCTATTTTTATCGCCATCTCTTTATATTGCTCTTTAATCTTAGTAAACATCTTATCCCTCCTTTAATTAAAATCAATTAATACATCATTTAAATAGTCTTTTTCAGTCATAACAATGGTTCTTAAAACAGCACAAATAATGACTGTATTAACAAGGTATCCAAACATTGATAGGCTAAATAAATTATACATATCTCTTTGGGTAAATAAGAAAATAGCTGGAACAAATAGGACAAACATTGAGAAAAAATAAATATATTGACGATAGTACCCTTTTCTGCGTGTATATTGATCAACCGCAATCATATAGTTAGAATGTTCTTCAACAATTTCATTTAATACTTTTGTATTTCCGCCCTCACGATAATAAAGTTTTAATTGATCATGAAACATTCTTAAATACATATCATTGTTATATTTTCGAGAAAAATCATCTAAACCCTTATTAGGATTCCCACTATGTTCAAACTCAAAAATTAATAACTCTAAATCTTCTCGAATGGGTGAATCTAATGAAATGACAACACTTTTAAACGATTGAAGTAGATTTTTATCCGTCGATAATAATTGGGCCATTAAATTTAAATATAAGTTTAACTGACTTTGTATATGTTTCTGATATAGTTTTTTATTGCGATAAATTAAGATAATATTATTACTAACAATCGTAACTAATAAAGCAATAAATAAGGCAAATAACATATTCACATAAAGAATAGTTGCTCCAATAAAAACTAAAAGAAATGTTCCGAAAAATCTTAACCAATATTCTTTAGGAGTTACTTTTGAACATTCGCTTAATACTTTAATCGTATTTTTAGGTCTAATGGCATTAATGATTTCTTTCAATTTATTCAACGCTTATTGCTCCTTTCCAACAAGTTTAGAATATTTAGTTAAAACATCAACCTGACGGTGTTTGGTTAATAACTTAGTTAATCGATCATTTAATGGGTAAAGTTTATTCACTTTCTTCACTTCTCCCTTTACAATTTCATAGCCTAATTCATAAAGAGGAGAACAAACAACTCCATTTTTATCATAATCTTCATATTGAACAATTTGAGAAATATAACGTTGAACTCCTTGATCTGTAATCTCTTGTTCAAGGTGAATCCCAATCGAAAATACATTTGAAATTAACTTACCTAATAATAAGGTGTCTAAGTCATATTCCTCTTTACACATATGAATAAATCGATCAACTGATTGGTCCGCTGACATAGAATGTAGTGTTGTGATAACATTATGTCCAGTTTGTCCGGCTTTAATTAAACTGTATGCTTCTGATCCACGAGTTTCCGCAATAATAATCCAATCTGGATTATTTCGTAAAGCTAATTTTACAATCTCTGTATGTGTGATATGTTGAGTTGTTCTAAATGACATAATATCCTTTTCTGGAAATAAATCCTTCAAGAACATTTCCAGTGTATCTTCGGACGAAATAATTTTTTGATTATTAGGAATCTGCCCAATTAACCATTTTTGAAGTTCGGTTTTACCACTTCCAGTAATTCCACTCACGACAAAGTTAGCTTTTGATTGAACTAACGCTCCTAATAAATCAAATATCTCTTGCGGAGTATAGGCTACTCTTTTAGGATCAAACGCTAATCTTGGACGTACTGAACGTAATGAGAATGTTCTCCCATAGGGTGCAATAGTTTTAGATGTCGCATTAACACGTAATCGAGGATATTCGGCATCTAAAATAGGATGTGTCGCATTACACTCTCTATTAATCGAGTTTGAAATTTTACTAATTAAAATATCTACCTCTTCTTCTGTTAATGTCTCATGATATTTATAGCGACCTTTCGTGTTATCTTGAACATAAATATCTTTTCCATTAAAAGAAATATCGGTCACATTTTCATCTTTTAGGATATCCTCAATAAAAAATAACCCGCATAAACGATTGACTACATCTTGCACCGTATATTTCTCACTTAACCCTTGTTCATCTAAATATGTACTGATCCATTGACTTAAATTTTCTTTTTTCTCTTCGTTTCCAAAAGCTCCTAATAGCAACTCATTTTGTTCATCATGATGAAGTTTTTGAATAATATTAGATTGTAACTGACTTAATTCTTTGAGTTTTAATTGTGCTAACTCTTGTTCCTTTGACATTAGAGGATTCCTCCTTACTTTTCTTCGTAAATGACACTAAGTGGAACATCAATTTCTCCTAATGGAGTATCTGTTATCACAACAATTGAAGCTCCTAACTCATTTGTTTTATACTTAATTTGATAGTTGAAATTTGGATTGGCATATCGATTAAACATTTCTTGAAATTTAACTTTAAATTGATCTTGTTCCAAAAAATAATCTTCATTGGTTCGATCCACTTCTAAATTCGTTACCATTGACACGACTGCTGATTCTTGCATATTTTGTTTAATTCCATGTGTTATGATATTAGTTGAAAAAATATCTAACATCAATGAAGTAAATAAACCACAAATTAAGACACTAAATATCTTATGGATCATTTAAAATTCCCTCCTTTATGTCTTAATAAGAAAAGGCTAACCTAGTGGGTTAGCCTTTTTAATTATTGAAAGAAATCTAATAAATCTTTCCAACGATCAGGAATTTTTCCACTTGGAAATGGGTTGGTTGGATCAATGATACGGATATAAACTTTACCGTCATTCCAGCCACCTCCTCCGCTTGATCCACTATCTACTGTTCCTCCATTACTTCCACCACTATTATTAGCACCACCAGTGGTTGAATCTGATGGATCAGTATTGGCGACAAAGTGTTTAGTAACCTCAATTTCATTAACGATCATTAAAGTGATCTCATTTGTTCCAACTTCATTGATAGTTGTTGAAAATTGATAGGTTTGGATTGGTGCATTTAGTGGAATAAACCAGTCATTCGTTGGTCTAACACTACTTGTAATTCGTGAATCTGTACTAGAATTAAATAATAATCCTGTCTGTTTTTCATAATAAATCGTTGGAAATTTAAAAATTTGTTGGTTCTTAGTTGAGGTTGATTCCATCTCCACTTGATAAGTATTGTTTACCATTGGATAAGATAAATAATTATCTAATAATTCTAATGGCATAAATGATTGTGCATTTTTTACCATTAGCTCACGATTTAACTCATTTTGATAATCTATCGTTAACGTCAATGGGAATGAAGCATACGTCACCATCTCTTTTTTAGGTAAAGATCGAGTTAATGTGATTGTTTCATAAAATAACTTAATAGCTTCATTTCGGATACGTTCTGTTTTGATCACACCTTTATACGTTACTTTATCCGTATGACTATCATGAGATAACGTGATCGTCTTTGTAGAAGAAGTGTAAAAATCTGAAATAATCGTATTATTAGAAATATCTGAATCTTGATTATCTAATAATGTGACTTTAGCTTCGATTTGTTTGGTACTCGCTTGGACTAACTTTGATTTAGGAATCGTCACATCAATAGCTTTTCCTAAATTATTTTTTGTTAATTCTACTGTTATTGTATTAGCCAAACTTCCATTATAGGATAGTTCAATCTTCGCCTTTACGTTATACGGCAGTTCTCTCACGCTATTAATCGTCACTTGAACTAATCCATCTGACTTTAAATTACTTGTATAAGCTTCAATTTTTTCAGCCACTAAATCAATACCAGGTTCGACTACTAACTCAATGCGATTATTTGTACCAGTAGTGACTGTTACTTTTTTATCCTCAATAAAGATCGTCTTTTCAATATCTTTACCATTGCTAGTTAAATCAACAGCCCCATGACTTCGAGTTGCCCCATCACCACTATCTAGTTGTAGTCTTGCTTCAAGATAGTAAGTACCTAGTGGTAATTGACTAATCCATTCATGTTTAATGCTGAAATTGACTCCCCAACCATCAAAGATAGATGATTTATCAATGCTACGCTCGGTATTTCCTGTTTGAGCATTTTTAATTAAAATCTTTTGATTGAAGATATTATTCGCATTATACATATTCTTAATGGATTCTCCGTTATTTCCTTGAATAGTCAAATACGTTGATAAATCAATCGAATTTGATTGATAGGTAATCGAATTTAGCTTTTCAATTCCTTTAACCGTCTTAATCTCCAATACTAAGTCATTTGAAGAGTCCATATAAATTCTAGCCATACGTTTACCTAGATCATCAGTTCTAGATTCACCGATGGTAAACCATTCAGTATTAATAGTTGTGGTACTGATATTTGATTTTCCTAGTGTGAAAATGTGTTGATTTCCGTCAATCGTCGCAATATGGTTAAATTTATATTTTCCATTTTCAAACTCATCAAGATTCATTAATGACTTAAAAGTAGTTTCAGTAGAACTCATTGACGATAAATCGTTAATACTTTTAACAAAACTCCATGTTCCACTATCACTTACTTTAAAAATATCTAGTTTATATTCAGATGGTGTCATACCAAATCGGTGAGTATCTTGGTGATAACCATAAATGAATAACTTATTTTTACTATTTTCTTCGACAACTGCCATTCCACCAGTATTTGTAGCACTCATATTTGATGGGCTGTTGGTATATAAGCCATACTGCCAATTTGCTTCTGATTTAGCAATCTCTAACACTAAAGCTCCTTGCGAAGGATCATAAGCCACTCTTCCTTTTTTACCATTCGTAAAAATCACCCAACCAGTATCGGAATTTAGATTTACTTTTGATTGATTTGAAGTATTTGTGGCATTGGATGGCGTATTTGAGTAACTCGTATAATGTTCGATTCGATATTTACCAATACCTAAATTTCTCACGTCTGTACTTAATGAAAAATTATTTCCATTACGTGATGAATCATTGAGGTTTGTGGTCGCATTATTAGACAAATTAATCAACTTGGTAATGGACTGATTGACTGTTCCACTCGCATTCCAGTTCGTATGATAGTGACTACCACTTAGGTTTAGTGTTCCACCACTTGTCAATGACACTTTACTTCCACTAAATGTCCAACTTCCTTGATAAGTCACTTGAATTTGAGCCTGTTTCCCACCGAGTTCTGTCCAGTTGTTAGCAGTATATCCACTGTCTGTCGTTCCATTAATGACTCTTAATCGGCTATTTTCCGTTGGGTGATTCCCTTTAACATAGCCTAGATTCCACCATAGCACTTTATCATAAGGATTCCATGAACTCTGATTCTCAACCGAATAGCTTTTAATATTACTGTATGTTTCTCCAACACGCCAATATAGGTTTTTACCATTATACGTCTTTACTGATCCTGTTTTACTTCCTGTGCTACGAACATAAACAGGATCTCCTAACATTTTAACCGTAGAATCTCTTAATTCTGATTTGAAATAGTATGAAACTAACCCATAGGTACTACTTGTCCCATTTTTAGAACCATTAATATTCATGGCATAAACTGGTGACATATATTTTTTACCAGTTGTTTTTGTATTCATTAAAATAAACACATTATAATTCACTCCAGGTTTTAAATCAGCATATGGAATGACTACCTCAAATCCTACTCTATTATAATCATAGTAGCATGTATTTTGAGATTGATTATATTGTCCATCTCCACAACGTGTATTAACTCCATTTAATCTAAAATGATCTGTCCTAGACACATTATCATAGTTATTCGTATAACTTTGATTATAAATCTTTCGACTTCTATCACTTCCCTCTAGATAAATGGCAACTTCATGTGTACTTGAACCACTTAAATGTTGTGAGTAAGGAATAACCGCCCAACCACCAATAACAATTCCACTACTTGATGTTTCAAAACCATGAATTTCATATTGAAATTCTTCTTCATTTGATTTTGAAGTCGTATAGATATTAGTATACTGGCTTACTTGACTAACACTGATCGCCGCTTCAACGTTTAAGCCAAAACATAGATTTAACATCATGTACATACACATCATGGAAATCATTCGTTTTAAATCCATCATCATGAATAATTTCTTCACATAAATGTCCTCCTAACAAAAAAAGACTGCCTTTAGCAATCTTTTTTATTATCTTTATTTACGTTTTTTGAACTTAAACCATTCTTTTTTAAATTTAATCTTTAAAGGTTGTTTTTTAATATAGGTCATATATCCAATATAACCACCAACTCCTAATCCTGTAACACCTACCGTTGAGACCGCGATCACCATTGGAAGATTTGATTTTGAAGATTGTTGAGTTGGTTTACCCCATAACTTGGTACTCAATTCTTCTTCATCCTCACCCTCAATAAGTTCTTCATCCTTATCCACTTCATCTTTTGCTTCTTCATCACTTACGACTTCATCTTTCACTGATTCCTCTGTTTGTTGTTCTTTATCAGAATCATTACTTGATGAATCGTCATTTGATGTTCCGCTATTGCT
>NZ_JAMQUS010000059.1:0-5099 GCF_025594995.1 Turicibacter sp. GALT-G1 | reverse complement strand
ATGAACCACCGTTTGATGTTGGTGGAGTTGGCTCTGGGGTCGGTGCAACTACTTTTTGCGGCTTAATTTCAAAATTCAAGCGACCTAAAACTTTTTCTGATACAGCCTCAGACCATTCTTCATTGTATTCAACTAAAACAATTTCATAATAACCTGTTCCCACTTCACGTTTCCAAATAGGAAGCTGAATTTCTAATCTTCCACCTGAAAAAGGATAGTTATTAATCTGCTCTCCATTAAAATATACGTCAATCACATATTCATATTGACCTGTTGCTGGAGTTTTACCTGTTAAGAATACATATCCACCCTCGGATTCTTCTAAGTAAGCCGTTGTACGACTTAGACTAAAATCACTAATTGTTGCATTTGGATTAGCATGAGCAACCTCGCTTTTCGTAAATCCAACGATCACCATAGCAAATAAAGATAACATAAGATTTTTTAAAGCTCTTTTTCTCAACATTTTAAATTCCCCTTAATCTACTATTTTTTAAATTCTTTTTGAATATATTCACTGATTTGGTGTTCAAGATGATTCGACATTGTCGCAACAAAATAACTTGGTTTCCACAACGATCCATTCATACCTAATTCGGGATTACTTTGAAGTAAAAGTCTTGCTGATACCCCTTTCAAGGCTTTAATCATGGTTGGAATCGATTGTTGCGGATTACAACCTATGCAAAGGTAAACCGAATCTGTTGCAATTTTAATCTCAACAATCTCAAATCCATTATCATTAGCGATCTTTTGGATAATTTTTTGAAGCAAATCTTCAACACCATGTAAAGATATGATTTCTCTATATTTAACACACCAAACGATATGATATTCAATCGAATAAGCATATCCTCTTCCATAGTTTATTGTTTTCATAAAAATTACCTCCTTAACTATATATTACCACCAAAAATAACATATGTCAATTTTTTTACTATAATTTTTATGATAAAAACAACTTATTTTTAAGTTATCCACAAGTTCATATATCCAAGTTGGGGAGCGTATGTAAAATGTAATCACTCCTTTTTCATAAAAAAAACTATATCTTCATTGATATAGTTAATTATTATTTTTCATTTGGGTCAAAACTAGAATCAACAATCGGAATTAACATCTGATATTGTTGATCTGAAATAATGCTATTTGACTTTAATTCATCTAATAGCTTGATTGCTTCAATTACATCAGCATTTGAATAAGATAATGCACAAGACATATTATCTCACCTCCTCTCAATTCTCTACAATAACATATTAACATGATTTATATGACTTTTATCATCAATCTTTTAATCATAATTTTAATCATACAATTCATCAATCTTTTAATCATAATTTTAATCATACAATTCATCAATCTTTTAATCATAATTTTAATCATACAATTCATCAGTCTTTTAATTAATAGTGGAGTATTAATTAAAAGACTAGATCATGCGATCTAGTCTACATTATAGCTTCATCTAAATAAGCATTCACGAAATTCTGTGTAGCAACTTTTTTTAATCTTGTTAAAGTAGCAGACGATAAAAATTGTAAATGAGAAGTCATTAATTTAGCATCTGAATATTTTTCAAAAAAAGAATAATATAGAACTTTTCTTTCTGTTTGTTGCAACGAATTAAAGACTTTTTCAAATAATCTATAATCATTTATAATATTAGTTTTCTGTTCAATAACTTTCAATAATAATTCTTCTTGATTATTTTTTATATTTGTATTTTGTGATTCTGAAACTTCACAATTACTTGTAATTTTAATCTGTATAGACTGATCTATCTTAATAATCAATTCACTTAAATCAAGTTTATGTTCAACAAACTTAATTGAACTTTTAAATGTTTGAGCCATAATATTAATATCTGTTATTTTTTCTAACATAATTTTCTTCGATTCCATATAGTCAATCCTTTCATCTTTCACTATTCCAAGAGCTATTAAATCATCTAAAAATTTATTATTAATATTACTACACTTTAAAATCATTAACACTTCTCCTTTACCGACAATTTCCACCAAAATAAACCATAAATCTCCAACTGATATTAGTCTAACATGATGAAAATACATTTTCAAGGAAAAAGTTCTGTAAAATAAAACATTTATTCAGTGTTCTAAGAAAAAAGTTCTATTTTACAGCTGTAGTTGCAATTATATAGATTTTTTTTTCTATATTACTGAATAAATGTATATAATAATTATATGAACTATTCATAAATTCAAGGAGGTTTTATCATGACTTCTAAAGAAGTTGTTACTACACCATCAGTAATAGATGTATTTGGTAAAAATTTAAAATTCTATCGTAAAAAAAAACAATTAACTATTGCTGATTTAGCAAATAAATTAAATATTGGAAAATCGACAATATCTAGTTGGGAAAATGGAAAACACTCTCCAGATATAGAAATGATAAATACAATTGCTGATATCTTAAATGTATCAGTAGATACTTTATTAGGTAGAAATAAAAATAAAAATATACGAATCATTAATGGATCTAATAGTATAGATACAACAACTGATTACTTATACCACATATTAGACCGACTAAACCTATCAAATATAGATGATATAACAGATATTAAAATTACATTTGAATTAACCAAAAAATAAAAATTAACAGAGAATCTAGTATCTCATATTACTAGATTTTTTTATCTCCCATAATATGCCCTATTCCTTATACATCCACTTAACATTTCATTTATCCACAACCTAATACAAAGAAAGGAAACAGCCTGTTCTAAGGCATACTTCTCCCTAGTGAACTTTGTGAAATTTTTCTCAAATGTTTTTTTTAAATTAAAAAAAATTGGAAAAACTAGATAAACTTTTCAAACTTTTTGTTCTAAGTCTATACTCTATACCTCTGTGAAGCCCTAACCGTCAATTGTCCATTAGAACTCGATCAACTATAATCTTGTCACGTATGACTGAATTATGAATGCCTATTTAAGTTCTTCAACGTTCATAGACACGTCCATCTTTGAAGTATAGTCCCACCTTTCGGTCTGACTGCCTTCCTATATTTTTGAGCGACTAGCTTTATACGCCTAGTATTAACGATTGTGAGTTTACACGCTCTCTATATCTCTAAAGGTTTACACCACGACATAGGATTTATAGTCTATCATACGACTAAAGTTTGAGGTTTTTTAGGTCAAACTTATAAAAACACCAACTCACTGATTACGAATAGACTTCGAGAGGGTTATACTTTGGCTCTATCACACCACTATTTGCTATTCCTGTATCAAATCACCCAAGATACACTCATCAGCTTATTTAATTATCTGAATTAATAAAAAAGTCCTTTTAATCACTAGGATCAAAAGGACTTCCATTATAGTTTCTCATGATTTTATCACTATTTTCCAGTAAAAAACTTCAACTTAAATTTATATAAAAATACTCTAAAAATCATACTTTTATGCTTGTCTTTTACCTACAATAATAGTATAATGAAATCACGAGGTTTACTTCTAATAAAAATCAAACTTTGGCGAGGGAGATTTTATCAGAAGTCCTTTTTTTTTATCTCATGAATTTATATTTAATTTTAAAATAATTATTCTAATTATCGAAGTTAGTTATTAAAATATTACTACTAACTTATCTATTAAAACTATAACTTTCTTTTTACAGTTTTGCAAGAAAAAAATACAAAAAATCAGAATTTTGTGTATAACTTCGTTAATCTTGTCACATATTAATAAGTTATCTTTCTAATAAACTACATAAGAAAAAGAGCTTTAACCGAGAAGAAATATAGGGGAAAAGCTCTTTTTTGTTAATATCTCCATGTTTTATTCTATCTTTTTGCAAATTCACCTCATATGTATACATTTTTTTCATTTGTCGAATATTGAAAAAAAATATAGGTGATGATAAGATGAAAATGAATTGATAAATAATTCAATTCTTCTTTTTTTACATCTATATCTAGGATCATTGACCTCTATGATGTTTATGTTCCGACAACAAGAAAAAAGCTACAAAATAATATTTTGTAGCTTTTTTCTATTGATTTTAAATTAATAACCTTGTTTTATGAAATCAATAGAATACTTTTGACTACCTACCCCTTTTATTAAAGAACTAATAGAGGGATTTTTCTTTATCGCTGCTTTTTTTGTATAACTTAGAAATTGTTTAGTTACTTTCTTTTCCATATCATCACCCATTAATAGTATAGAAACTTACGATTAGTTTATTCCCTCGCAGAGAACTAGGTTATTTTTAGTTACTTTTCACATAAAAAAACAAGACTTAAACATTTAGTCTTGCTTTTTTTCCTCATCTTTTTGTAATTCATATTCTTTTAACAGTTTATCTAATGTAGGTCGAGAAATATTTAATTGTCTTGCCATTTCCGCTTTGCTAATCATTCTAATACGATATTTCTCATAATATTCATCTAAATTATCTATTTTAATCTTCTTTCGTCCTTTATATTTTCCTTTAGCTTTGGCTAAAGCAATTCCCTCACGTTGACGTTCTAATAAATTAGCACGTTCAAACTCATAGATCGCCCCAATCATAGTTAGCATAAGTTTTCCCATTGGGGTGCTGCTATCAATATGCTCTTTATTACTAATTAGGTTTACTTCTTTTTGATTCAAATACTCAACAATTTCTAATAAGTCTTTTGTATTCCTCGCTAGTCGAGATAAATCATGAATAATAATCGTATCACCATCTCGAACATAATCTAACATCTCTTGTAACTTAGGACGATCTTTATTTTTAGCACTCATTTTCTCTATGAATATTTTTTCAACTTCATGTTTTTTCATAGTGACTAGCTGACGTTCCTCATTCTGATCTAAAGCACTCACTCTAACATAACCAATTTTCATTTTATCACCTATAATAATAATTATTACATTGCTCTTGGAGAGATTGATCATTTTTTTGGCATATTGCTCCTGAATAATTTTAACTTTACAATTTATAATAATAACTATTACTTTTATTAAAAAAATAGAATTAAATATACTTTTACAAATAGTAAATTAATTAAAATATAATTCTATTTTAACACATTTGTACTAGGATAAAAAATGTAAATATAGGGTGTACTTTAAATTT
>NZ_JAMQUS010000058.1:0-17987 GCF_025594995.1 Turicibacter sp. GALT-G1 | reverse complement strand
AACACTTTTTAAACTTTTTTATTAATGGTGACCCGTACGGGATTCGAACCCGTGTATGCATGCGTGAAAGGCATGTGTGTTAAACCGCTTCACCAACGGGCCATTAAAAATGGCGGTCCAGACGGGAATCGAACCCGCGATCTCCTGCGTGACAGGCAGGCATGTTAACCGCTACACCACTGGACCTTTTTTCGACTTTCTAAGTTTATCATCGGTGCTGTTTTTTGTCAACACCCTTTTTGAAATATAGAATAAAACCTCAATTTGATTAATTCCTCTGTCTTTCGACTTCTATATAATATCACCGCTGTCGAAACCTGTCAACACTTTCTTGTTTTTTTTGAAATTAATTATAATAAATAGTTTCTTTGCCTTTTGTTGCTATATGTATTCGAATGATTCATTTTTATATAACACAAATTATAATATTAAGTATGACATATAAAAAAAGCTCATAAATAGAATATTTGTTATTGAATGAAGTTACCACACCAAATTCTTAAAAAGGAGATCTATGCATGAGTTATCCCAATCTTAACATATTCGAACCTCGATTCATCAACGTCCAAAAGAAGTAAAAAGACGTGAAACGTTTGGACATGTGCTCCCCCCTTCATAGAAGATGAATAAATCCTCCACTGGTAGGGAACGGGGAGTAGGATTCTCATCTCTGTTGGTAACAACAAGGTATTTTCCTTTGAGGAGCAGTAGATACCACTATTTCGAGTCGTAGTAAAATTAACAGTTGTTTACCTACCTTTGTTGAACGTCAAACACGTTTTTATACGGCCATTAAAATAGAAATTCCCTCTGCTCAAACTAAACACATAAATATATTAGTCTATTTACTATAAGATATATAGTTGATCGCTATAATAATTGTTTACACTTTCTTAAATTATAAAAGAAAACTAATCCTAGTTTGGGTTTTATAGTATTGACTGTTACTAGATAAGTACCACCTTCCTTTCATATTATCAAAAAAAGATGTTAAGTCTCTCCTGTTACAATATCAGTAACTAAGAAATCCATAGAAAAATAATCATTTTAGAGGTCACTATTGATTACTTTTAAACTCTGCTCACTATCTCAATACACAACTTATTACTTCGTTTAGTGTTTCAAACATCTGATGTTTCAAATTAATTTCTCTGAACTTCAAGCTACTCTTCAAATTTTGAAAACTAAGCTGCTATTTTTAACACACATAATAAGTTCGTATACTATTATTCCTATTGAAAAAGAATTAATAATAAAATATAGCATTTAACGAAATCCCTTGAGATATTGTAACTTTTATCGCTTCAAATCACTTAGCTCATAATTCAAAACTAATTAAATTTAAAAAACCCTAGTAGCTTAGGCTGCTAGGATTTAAAATCAATGACATATTATAGATAAATTGTATTTTTAAGTAAACATAATAAATAAAAACGACTACCTAAATGTTATACATTCGTATACAAGAAATAAAAAAAGAGTTCCTTCGAACTCATTATTATCTGTTATTATGGCGCGCCCAAGAGGAGTCGAACCCCTAACCTTTTGATCCGTAGTCAAACGCTCTATCCAATTGAGCTATGGGCGCTGTTTATGCTATTCTTGATGATGTTGATTAGACATTCATTATGGTGCGGCCGAGAGGACTCGAACCTCCACAGGATTGCTCCTACCAGCCCCTCAAGCTGGCGCGTCTACCATTCCGCCACGACCGCATACAGCTTATTCATGGCACATCACAATGAAATTAATGGAGCGGGTGAAGAGAATCGAACTCTCACAGTCAGCTTGGAAGGCTGAAGTTCTACCATTAAACTACACCCGCTTATTCGAATGGTCGGGAAGACAGGATTCGAACCTGCGACCCCCTGGTCCCAAACCAGGTGCTCTACCAAGCTGAGCCACTTCCCGTTTTTTAAAATGGCGGTCCAGACGGGAATCGAACCCGCGATCTCCTGCGTGACAGGCAGGCATGTTAACCGCTACACCACTGGACCTTTTGAATGGTGACCCGTACGGGATTCGAACCCGTGTATGCATGCGTGAAAGGCATGTGTGTTAAACCGCTTCACCAACGGGCCATACTTTTAATTCACCAATTCATTTTTATAATGGCGGAGCAGGAGGGATTTGAACCCTCGCGCCGGTTGCCCGACCTATACCCTTAGCAGGGGCACCTCTTCAGCCACTTGAGTACTGCTCCATTTTGTTTTTTTTCTTGTCGTCCCTGACGACTTCTATATAATATCATGCTCTACAAATAGAGTCAACACTTTTTACAAACTTTTTTTTATTTTATTAAAAAAAGCAGTAATATACACATATTACTGCCCTCTTTATTATTGTTTTTCTTTTTCCCAACGTCTTAGATGTGGGTAAGGATTAAAGGCCCATTCGCAACGTCCGTCATATTTATATAGACCAAAATGTAAATGTGGTGGGAACTTTCCGCTTGTCCCCTCCTTACCATAACCTGTACTTCCTACATATCCGATGACTTGTCCAGGTTCTACAATATCTCCTTCTTTTAAATCTCCTTCGAAACCTTGTAGGTGGGCATAGTATTGATAAGTATTATAAATATCTCTAATCCCAATTCGGTATCCGCCATAATCATTCCATCCCATTATTTCTACTACGCCATATGCAGTCGATAAAACAGGAGTTGAATAACATGCAAAGATATCTATTCCTTCATGAGATCTTGCTCCCCCCCAGCTTCGAGCAGCTCCGTAGTTATCTTGAAAACTATAACTATAACGCTTTGAAACTGGTAATGATCGCTTATCTAACACTATCGTATCAAAATGTTCAAATAAACTAGCAATTTCTTTGATGACCATAACTGCTTGTTCTTTTTGATAGTAGGCTTCTATTGCGCCTTCAAAGTCATCGAATGATCTTAAGTATTCGACCATCGTATACATAACATCATGTTCATTATTAATATCTGCTACACCATCTCCATCACCATCTTTAGCAATTCCACCAAAAAGATTAATTGTATAGCTGTCATTATCATAATAATATGGATTCTCAGGTCCTGACCAGCGTTCATTAATCATACAGATGGAAATAGTATCGTACTTTAAATCCTTGCATTCTTCTCTAAATTTATAAATATTTCTTTCATACTGATCAACTGCAGCAATTTCATACCAGGGAACTCCTGAGGCTAATTCATAGTCTTTATACATTTTCATTCTAGCTTCATGATTACTATCATCCGCATTAGCAATGATACTAGGTAATACTATCATGACAAGTGATAAACTCATTATTAGAAATCTACGTTTCATGTCGTCCACCCATTTCTAGCCTTAATTTAAAGTACATTAATAAAAAGGGGCCGACTAGAAGCTAAGATTATTGATAATCACTAATTATGTTTAAGTTTAAGTTGATTGCCATTTGGCTTGCATTAGAAACATATTCATCATTAATATTTGATGGATGATGGGCATCTGAGTTAATCAATACAGGTATTTGTTTATCAGCAACTAGCTTCCAAAATTTCATATGTGGATAAGGGTATCTTTTTCCATCACTGTATTCTTGAATTCCTCGGCGTAAACCGTTGGCATTAAATTCGAGGGGCGTCTGGTATCTATTCGCTGCCTCAATAATGATGTTACTAGCTTGTTCACAATTATCATCCCATTCCATATTATTAAGAAACATTAAATCTGGGTGTGCGACAAAAGCGAAATAGCCAGTAGCTAGTGCCTGTTCAATTGATTTAGCATATTCGATATACTGGATTGTATTTTCAAGGAAGTATGTATTAATATATTTTTTTTGGTCAGATACATAAATGTGTTGTCCTAATACAAGATAGTCAATTCCCTTTTCATTAATTAACTGTTCATAGTATGCTGATTTTCGAGAATCGTATTCAATTTCTAGTCCAATACGTAGTTGAATTTGATTTTTAAATTGTTCTTTTAATTTTTTCATTGTTTCGATGTATTCATCTAATTCAGAATATTTCATTCTTAATCCAAAGCGATCGTCTGGATATGGCGCATGATCTGAAAATCCTAATGTACTAAATCCTGCATTAATAGCTTCTTGGATATATTCAATATCTTCGCCACCTGCATGTTGGCAACGTTTTGTATGTGTGTGAAAGTTCGTTTTAATCATATTTTATTCCCCCCGAAATATTTTTAATATGATGTTCCGTAAATCCAAAGTTGTAAAATTAAGAAGATACATAGGAAAAATGTACAGAATGCTGTTCCTATGAAGCCTAGTTTTTCATGGTTATTACTATATAGATAGTAACAAAGTGCACTAATGATTAGCCAAAAGACAATGAAATACATTGTCATTCCTAATCCACTAATAATTAATAATATGAGTGTAATGATAATATTAATCGCTAATTCAGCCTGAAGTATCCTTTTTTTATTTTTAAAGTTTATTTTTTTGGATTGGATCAGGAAAAAGAATATTCCTATAAATATAACTAATATTAATAATAGTCCTAGTAAGAATGGCATTTTAACACCTACTTTTTTTAGATTTTATTTTATTATAGCAATAATGTTTGTTCAATAATTAAAAAGGGTGTAGAAATTTTAAGTTTTCTACACCCTTTTTATTATCCAATCGCAAAGGTAAGTTCAGCTTCAACGGCTACTTTATCTCCCAGTTTAGCCACTGCTTTACCAACTCCAATACTTCCTTTAACTTTGATGAGTTCAGTTTCTAATGTGAGAACATCACCTGGAATGACTTTTTGACGGAATTTTGCTGATTTGATTCCAGCAAAGTATGCGATTTTTCCCTTGTTATCTTCTAAGCTTAAAATAGCGACTGCTCCGACTTGTGCTAATGCTTCAATAATGAGTACGCCCGGCATGACGTGTTGTTGTGGAAAGTGTCCCATGAATTGCATCTCATTAGCTGAAACACATTTAACTCCTAAAGCACGTTTTCCTGGTTCTAGTTCATCGATTCGATCGATAAGTAAGAATGGATAACGGTGTGGGATAATTTCTTGAATTTGATTGCTATTTAAGACCATTTCTTCACCTTCTTATTTTCCTATATAATATAGAAAGATTTTTTGATTATCCAGCGTATTTTTTAAGGACGATGCATGCATTATGACCACCAAATCCTAATGAGTTAGACATGGCATATTGAATGTCTTGTTTACGTCCTTGATTAGGGACGATATCTAAATTACATTCAGGATCTGGTTGTGAATAGTTAATCGTTCCTGGAACAAATCCATCTTGTAATGATTTAACGGTAATAATAGCTTCAACTGCCCCCGCTGCTCCTAGGAGATGACCTGTGTTTCCTTTAGTTGAACTTAGCATGACTTTTGTATCTTCACCAAAGACTTTCTTAACCCCTAATGTTTCTAGTTTATCGTTTAATGGTGTTGATGTACCATGGGCGTTAATGTAGTCAATATCATCTGCTGATATTTGGGCGTCATTAAGTGCCATTTTAAAGCAGGCTGCTGCTCCGTTTGCTTCAGCATCAGGTGCTGTCATATGGAAGGCATCACAACTTACTCCATATCCGATGATTTCAGCGTAAATAGTTGCCCCGCGTTTCTTAGCGTGCTCATATTCTTCTAATACTAATGCTCCAGCTCCTTCTCCCATAACAAATCCATTACGTTCTGCGTCGAACGGAATTGAGGCACGATTTTTATCAGTTGCTGTTGATAAAGCTTTCATCGATGAGAATCCACCAATTCCAAGTGGTGTAATCGAGGCTTCAGCTCCACCTGTTAACATAATGTCTGCATAACCATCACGAACGTATTTGAATGCTTCTCCAATTGAGTTTGTTCCCGCTGCACAGGCTGTCACAATATCTAAACATGCCCCTTTAGCACCTAACATGATAGCCACGTTACCAGCTGCTAAGTTTCCAATTGCCATTGGGATGAAAAATGGAGAGACGCGTTCATATCCCTTTTTAAGACCTTTTTCTTTTTCATTTTCGATGGTTTCTAACCCACCAATTCCTGAACTTAAGATGATTCCAAAACGGTTAGCATCGATTTCTTCCGGGTTAAGTCTTGCATCTTCGTATGCTTGTTTTGAGGCAATCATCGCTAGTTGGCTAAAACGATCTAAACGTTTTGCTTCTTTTTTATTGATATAATCCTCTACATTAAGGTTTTTAATTTCCCCAGCCAATTTGACTTTGAAGTCCGTTGTATCAAAATGAGTAATTTCATCGATTCCACAAACTCCGTTTTTAATGTTTTCCCACATCGTTTCAACATCATTTCCAACTGGACAAACAGTTCCTAATCCAGTAACTACGACTCTACGTTTACTCATTAATTACACCTTCCTTATTTAAATTGCCATTCCACCGTCAACAACTAAAACTTGACCGGTAATATAGCGCGCTTCATCACTTACTAAAAATGCGACTGAATTGGCGATATCTTCTACTTCCCCTAGTTGTCCTAACGGGATATTTTCTAATACTTTTTCTGTAATTTCTTCTGATAATTTAGCAGTCATATCTGATTTTACATAACCAGGGGCAACAGCATTTACACGAATATTGCGTGATGCAAATTCTTTTGCTAGTGATTTCGTTAATCCGATGACTCCTGCTTTAGAAGCTGCATAGTTAACTTGTCCCACATTCCCGTTGATTCCAACAACTGATGATAAGTTAATAATCACGCCTGAACGCTGTTTTAGAATTGGACGTGTAATACTCTTACATACATTCCATGTTCCTTTTAAGTTCACATCAATAACAGAATCAAATGAATCTTGATCCATTCTCATCATTAGATTATCTGACGTAATTCCGGCATTGTTAATAATGATATCTAAATGACCGAAGTCTTTAATAATTTGTTTTGTCATTGCTTCGACTTCTTCGTAGTTAGCGACGTTTGCTTGATAGATTTGTGCATTCACGCCATATGCTTTCACTGAATTTAATGTTTCTTCTGCTTTTTGGATATTTCCAGCATAGTTAATCGCAACATCGCAACCAAGTGAGGCAAGTTTTGAAGCAATAGCTGCTCCAATTCCACGCGAAGCTCCTGTGACAAGGGCTACTTTTCCGTTTAATTTCATCTGATTCTCCTCCTAGCTATTTAATGCAGCAAGTGTTTTCTGTAGTGAATCCATATCTTCAACGTTTAAGATTTTTACACTTCGATCAATTTTTTTAACAAATCCACTTAATGTTTTTCCAGGACCAATTTCGATGAAGGTATCAACACCGTTTGCTATCATTTGACGAATACTCGCTTCCCATTTCACGCTAGTGGCCATTTGTTGAACCATTAATTCTTTTAAGTTTAAGTCTGTCTGATAATAATCACCAAGTACATTTAAAACAATTGGGGTTTGAGGTTCTTTTAACTCTTTTGATTCTAGTAATTGCCCAAAAGTTTGAGCTGTTTCTTTTAATAAAGACGTATGGAATGGCCCACTTACAGGTAAAACTAAAGCACGTTTTGCTCCATGATTTTTAGCAATTTCACAAGCATACGTCACGGCTTGTGCTTCCCCACCGATGACAATTTGTCCTGGACAGTTTAAGTTAGCGAGCTCAACGATTCCTTTAGATGATGCTTCATCACAGACGGCTTGTGCTTTTTGTAGATCTAATCCTAATAAAGCTGCCATTTTTCCGTTATTTGAAGCAGTCCCCATCAATTCTCCCCTCTTCGCCACAAGTGAAACACCCTCTGTAAAATTGAAGACATGAGCTGCACATAAAGCTGAATATTCTCCTAAGCTAAATCCAGCTACAACATCGGCTTTAATTCCAGCTTCCTTTAATAGAGCTAATGCCATTTGAGAGACAACAAAGATAGCGGGTTGTGTATAAGTGGTTTGATTAATTAACTCTTTTGAATCTTCAAAGCAGATTTCTTTTAAATCGAATGGTAGTAAAGTATTAGCTTCGTCCATTAATCGACGTGCTGTTTCACTTGATTCATAAAATGATTGTCCCATTCCTACATATTGTGACCCTTGTCCTGAAAACAGAAATGCGATTTTTGACATAATCAATTCTCCCTTTATCATTAACCAATTTTTAGATTTTGACTAACTGTTGACGCATGATTGTAGATATCTTCTATAATTTCAGAAACAGTTTGAACTTGTGAAAGCATTCCTGCCACTTGGCCAACCATTACCGAACCACCTTTTGTATCACCTTCAAGGACTGCTTTACGAAGTGAGCCTAAGGTTAAATATTCAAGTTCCTCCGCTGACACTCCTTGTTTTTCAAGCGCAATATATTCACGAGTCATTGAATTTTTTAAACAACGTACTGGAACTCCGACACTACGTCCCGTTACGACGGTATCTGTATCTTTTGCTTTGAGTATTGCTTGTTTGTAGTTATCATGCACTGGGCATTCTTTAGCTGTTAAGAAGCGGGTTCCAATTTGAACACCACATGCACCTAATGCCATAGCAGCAATGAATCCACGTCCATCAGCAATTCCACCTGCAGCGATGACTGGTAAATCAACGGCGTCTACAACTTGGGGAAGAAGTGCCATTGTTGTTAATTCACCTACGTGCCCACCTGATTCCGTTCCTTCGGCAATGATTGCATCAACTCCTAGACGAGCCATACGTTTAGCTAGTGCAACTGAAGGAACAACTGGAATTATTTTAATTCCTGCTTCTTTGAACATAGCGATATATGGACCAGGACTTCCAGCCCCAGTTGTAACAACTTTTACTCCTTCTTCAACGATGACTTTAGCTAAATCATCACAATGTGGATTCATTAGCATTAAGTTAACACCAAAAGGTTTATCTGTTAGTTCTTTACATTTTCTAATTTCACTTTTTAAGCGATCGGCATCCCAACCACCAGAACCAATAATTCCAAGTCCACCTGCATTTGAAACGGCAGCAGCAAGTTCGGCTAAAGAGATGTTCGCCATCCCCCCTTGGATAATTGGATATTTTATATTTAATAAAGTTGTCAAAGACATCTTTTTATCCTCCTTTATAATTGAAGTCTAAATAGAGACGATACATCCGCCCCATGTTAATCCGCCACCAAATCCGATGAGCATGATTTGATCGCCATTTTTAATTTGTTGTTTTGTGATGGCATCATTTAATGCGATTGGTATACTTGCTGCTGATGTATTTCCATAATCCGAGACATTTAAAAAGAACTGCTCGCTTGAAGCTTTTAAATCTTTAACAACTTTATCAATGATTCGTTTATTGGCTTGATGTGGGATAACTAAATTAATATCATCTAATGAAAGATTATTTTGTGTTAATAAGGTTGTTATGGTTTCTTTTATTGCGGTCACAGCAAATTTAAACACTTGTTGTCCATTCATATAAAAATGAATAGGTTCAATTTCTTCTTGATGTAACGGGTTATTAACTGAAAGTTTAGTTGTTTTTAAAGCCCCTTGTTCATCACCTGATGAATTCAAATAAAAACTATGTTCAATACTATCGTCATATTCTACAACAGCCGCTCCTGCTCCATCTCCAAATAAAACACACGTTGAACGGTCTTCCCAATCCATAATTTTTGATAAAACCTCTGAGCCGATAACTAATGCTTTTTTGACTGTTTTGGCTTTGAGAAATTGTTCAGCAATACTTAAGGCATAAACGAACCCAGTACAAGCAGCATTGATATCAAAGGCAATCATTTGTTGATGATTCAATCCAAGTCTTGATTGAACGAGACAAGCCGTTGAGGGGGTTAATTGTTCCGGTGTGAATGTTGCAACAATAATTAACCCAATTTCTGAAGGATCGACATTACCGTGTTCAATGGCACGTTTAGCTGATTCATAAGCTAAATCAACGGTATTTTCAGTTGAAACAATATGACGATTAGCAATCCCTGTCCGGGTTGAAATCCATTCATCGGTTGTTTCAACAATTGACTCAAGTTGTTTATTGCTAAGCTTTGAAGTTGGAACATAAAGACCACTTCCAACAATTTTAATCCCCACTAAACTCACCTCAACTTTCTGATAAATTAACGATTGAAGTGATCATATTCTCCAATCGAACGATATTTTCGATAACGTTTAGCTAGCATTTGTTTGGTAGATAATTTCTGTGTTTGAGTTAAATATTCTTCTAATTGAGATTTTAATTGATCAAAAACATATTGTGGAAATTGATGGGCTCCACCAATTGGTTCCTTGATAATACGTTCAATAATCCCCATTTCTAAGTAATGATTAGCTGTCAGCTTCATGACTTCAGCCGCTTCCTTGGCACGTGAACCATCTTTATATAAAATCGAAGCAAACCCCTCAGGTGACAGAATTGAGTAGATGGCATATTGTAACATCCAAATTTGGTCACTAACACCAAGTGCTAATGCTCCACCACTTCCACCTTCTCCAATAACGATTGAAAGAGTTGGAACTTTTAAGCTCGACATATCTCGTAAACACTCTGCAATTGCATGACCTTGCCCACGCTCTTCCGCTTCTGGCCCAGGATAAGCACCTGGCGTATCAATAAAAGTAATGACTGGACGATTAAATTTTTCAGCTTGTTTCATTAAACGTAACGCTTTTCGATATCCTTCTGGATGGGGCATTCCGAAGTTATATTTAATGTTTTCAGCCGTCGTATTCCCTTTTTGATGAGCAATAACAGTCACGACTTGATTGCCTAGCTTTGCGATTCCGCCAATAATAGCTTCATCATCTCGATATAAGCGATCGCCATGTAATTCGATAAACGAATCAAAAATGTAATCGATGTAATCACGAGCTTTAGGGCGTTTTGGATGACGTGCTAATGTGACATGGTCCCAGGCTGTTAAATTTTCATAGGCACGAGTTTTATAAAGGCGTAATTGCTGTTGTAGTTCTTCAACTTCTGCATGATTTTCAATGGAAATCTCATCAAGACGAGCTTGAATTTCTGCAATTTTAGCTTCAAGATCTAAAATTGACATTACGCATCACTCCCTTCATGTAATTCAACGAGTTCTGAGATTGTTTGCTTTAACTTTTGACGGCTAACAACGATGTCAACAAGTCCTTTTTCTTGTAAAAATTCTGCTGTTTGGAAGTGATCTGGTAGTGATTGTTTAATCGTCTGTTCAACAACACGGCACCCTGCAAATCCAATCGCAGCTCCTTTTTCAGCAATAATAATATCTCCAAGTGTGGCAAATGAAGCCGTTACTCCTCCCATGGTTGGTTGAGTTAACACACTCAGATAAAGTAAACCTGCCTGATGATGCTTCGCAAGGGCGGCTGATGTTTTAGCCATCTGCATCAATGAATATATACCTTCTTGCATACGAGCTCCACCTGAAGCACAGACAAGAATCAATGGTAACTTTCGCGAGATAGATACTTCGATTAAACGAGTAATCTTTTCCCCAACAACAGACCCCATACTTGCCATTAAAAAATAACTATCCATTACACCAATCGCTACTGTTTGACCATTTATTTTTCCAATCCCTGTGATAACGGCCTCATTAATTCCGTTGTCTTCCATCAATCCTTGAATTTTCTTTTCATAACCTGGAAAGTTAAGTGGATTAAGCGTAAATAATCGGTGATTAATTTCCTTAAACGTTCCCTCATCAACAAGACTTTCAAGGCGTTTAGCTGCAGACATTCGATGATGAAAGCCACAACTTGGGCAAACCTCCAAGTTTGAATTCAGTTGCCTGATAGCTAAAACTTCTTTACAAGACTCACATTTTGTATAAATCCCATCATTAATATCTCGTTTAGGTGTAGATGGTTTTACTTTCTTTTGACGTTGTAAAAAGAATCCCATGTTCTAGCTCACCTCCAATTCATGCATATGTTTCTGAATAAAACTTGTATCATAATCACTTTCAATAAAGTTAGGATGTTCCATGATGGCATACTGGAAATCGATATTTGTTTCGATTCCTTCAACAACTAATTCTTCTAATGATCGTTTCATCTTAGCAATGGCTTCTTCACGATCATCGCCGTGAACGATTAATTTTCCAACCATTGAATCATAAAAAGGGGGAATATGATATCCCTGATAAACAGATGTATCTACACGAACTCCAAATCCACTTGGAAGATTCAATGTCATCACTTGACCTGGTGATGGTTTGAAATTTTGAGATGGATTTTCAGCATTAATCCGACACTCGATGGCATGCCCTGTCACTTTAATATCTTCTTGCTTGAAAGATAAAGGTAAGTTAGATGCAATCTTAATTTGCTCTTTAATTAAATCAATCCCCGTAATCATTTCTGTAATTGGGTGCTCAACCTGAATACGGGTATTCATTTCGATAAAATAAAAGTTATTGTGTTTATCTAATAAAAATTCAATCGTTCCTGCATTTTCATATCCAACTGTTTGGGCTGCACGAACAGCCATTTCTCCCATTTTCCTACGTGTTTCATCATCTAAAACAGGAGAGGGTGCTTCTTCAATGACTTTTTGATTACGACGTTGAACTGAACAATCGCGATCGTATAAGTGAACAACATTTCCAAAGTGATCAGCTAAAATTTGAAATTCAATGTGGCGTGGATTTTCAACGAATTTTTCCATGTACATTGAATCATCCCCAAATGCCATTTTTGCTTCTAACTTTGCCGTTTGAAATAAGTCTTCAAATTCACCTTCATTGTGGATAATACGCATTCCGCGTCCCCCTCCACCAGCTGATGCTTTAACTAAAACTGGATAACCAATTTGAAGAGCAATCTCTTTTCCTTGCTCAACTGTTTCAATTAATCCATCCGAACCTGGTACAACAGGAACACCGGCTTCAATCATCATTTCACGAGCCTTTGATTTATTTCCCATATTATCAATGACTGAACCTTTTGGTCCGATAAATTTTAATCCTAACTCTTCTGTTAATGCAGCAAAAGTACTATTTTCAGATAAGAAACCAAAGCCAGGATGAATGGCATCACATCCAGTGGCTACTGATGCACTCAAAATATTATTCATATTTAAGTAGCTATCTTGAATTTTGGTTGGTCCCACACAGATCGCCTCATCAGCTAAGTCCACATGTAGCCCTCTATCATCTGCTGTTGAATAAATTGCAACAGTTTCGATCCCCATTTCTTTACATGCACGGATAATTCGGACTGCAATTTCGCCACGATTAGCAATTAATATCTTGTGTAGCATATTGACACCTCACCTTTTTACGAACTTCATATACTATTCAATAACCATTAAAATTTGATCAAAGCCAACTGCTTCTTCATTTTGTACTTTAATTTCTTTAATCACACCATCATATGGCGATTCAATTTCATTCATCACCTTCATGGCTTCAATAATACAGAGTGGTTGCCCCTTCTTAACAGTGTCCCCTACCGATACAAAAGGTTTTCCACCAGGTTCATTTGAACTATAAAACGTTCCAACTAATGGTGCTTTTACTTCCTTTCCACCCGTAGAGGAACTCACTTCAATTGTTTCATTATTCACAGCCACAATTTGGGTTTGAGTCACTGGTACAACTTCCGCTACTTTAGGTTGCGTCTGAGTCACTGTTTGAATAATTTCTTTTACTTCACGTTGAAGTGAAATTTTAAACCCTTCTACTTCGACTTGAAGTTGGGTCATATCACTATCCGAGAAGCGATCCATGAGTTGTAACACTTGATCCATATAATCAGGTTTCTTTTTATCTTTAGTAGATGGATTAGTTGTCGGGTTCATCTCAATTCCTCCATTAGTTTTAAATTCAAATACTTTATTTTTCAAATAGTTTGATTTTCAAATATAATATTTAATATAAAGGACAGATTAAACTCTGTCAATGATTTCCATAATATTCATTTGAAATTTTTATCTAGATAGCTAAGATTTCATTTTTTAAAGTTTGCATTAATTCATCTACTGTTGTTAATTCATTGACTCGGTAAGCATTCGCCCCACAGAATAATAGGGCATCATCCACTTCACCTCGAACCGCATGAAGTAAAGCTTTACTAATACAATAAACTGTAGTTGCTGGATTACATGGTTTAACGCAGTTATAACATTTTTTGATTTTCTCACGTTGAATCCCATATTTAGCGCTAAAAGGATTACGAATCGCACGTCCTGGCATCCCAACTGGGCTCTTAACTAAAATGATATCTTCTTCTTTTGCATCGATAATAGCTTGTTTGAAATTTGGATGAGCATCACACTCCTCAGTTGCAATAAATCGAGTAGCCATTTGAACACCAGAGGCTCCTAATTCTAAGTAATGAGCAATATCTGCCCCATCAAAGACACCGCCGGCAACGATTATTGGAATTTCCTTATTGTATTTTTCAGCATATGGCACTGAAACTTCAATGACATCTCTGACAATTTGATCTAAATCAATCGTATCATTCTCAATATCTTCAGCTTTAAATCCTAAATGTCCACCAGCTTTTGGACCTTCAATAACGATCATGTCAGGAGCTACCTGATATTTACGATCATAATTTTTGAGTAAAGCTTTTGCTGCACGACCGCTTGAAACGATAGGTGCAAACATCGTTTGACTTCCTTTTAAGTGAGCGGGTAATGTTAAAGGTAAACCGGCACCAGAAATAATAATATCTACTCCTGCCTCAACGGCTGCTTCAACATGCTCTTCATAATGTTCCATCGCCACCATGAGGTTAATTCCTATCATCTTTCCCTTTGCTACTGCTTTTGCTTTTTGGATATGTTTTTTAATCGCTCTTAAATTCGCTTGTAATGTATTCGTTTCAAAATCTGGTTCATCATGACCAATTTGTGCACCTGATAAAACTCCAAGTCCTCCACTATTTGAAACAGCTGCTGCTAAGTTTGAACGCGAAATTCCAATCCCCATTCCACCTTGGATAATTGGAAGCTCAAGTGTAAATTTTCCGATTTTCAATGGTTTAATATCCATTTAACTCACCACCTATAATCATTTAGTATTTAAAACTACATAACATATTACATTTAACTATTTATAAAACTATGTGAAGGATTATAACATAACTTTTTAGAAAAAGTGAATATTTTTTTGATAATCAAAATAAAAATTTAGATTTTCAAAGTTATTTCTCCATCATATAGAAGACTAATTTTATCCTTTTCACTTTAACGGTCGAGAAAAGGACAGTGATCGTTAATCGGTATTTTCGATAAAAATAACGTCTATCTTTTTAGAATAAACAATATGCTTTATCAAAAGGAAGGTGTTATAAATGCTAAGAACAAATCGTGATCGTGTCGTAAAATGGTCAGTCCAGGGAAAGGTTCATCATCCAACTGGAGGGGGATATCGAATTACTCATGAAGGAATTCCAATGGTTTTACCGGCTACTGGGGGGATTTCTTATAATGTTCACATTGGGGATCCTGCTTTTGGATGGGCTGGTGATCATGTTGAGCCTGGTGTCTCTATCCGGAATGAAGATAAAAATGAAAATACTGCATTAACGACATTTGCATGTATTGGGAATAAAGCAAAAATTATTAGTGGCGATGCAAAAGGTAAACTAGGTTATGTCACTGGTACTCATGGTGGAATCGAGCATACGATGATTCATTTTGATGAATGTATTTTAGAAGACTTATGTATCGATGATAAAATCATAATTCAAGCCTATGGACAAGGTTTACAATTACTTGATTATCTAGACATCAAAGTTATGAATATCGATCCCGATTTATTTGAACAACTCGAAATTGCAGAGTGCGATGGTAAAATTCATGTACCTGTTGTTGCTATCGTTCCACCCTATTTAATGGGATCAGGCATCGGTGCTGCTAGTTCATATACAGGCGACTACGATATCATGACAGCTGATGTGGATGAAATTAAACGGCTTCATCTTGATAAATTAAAGTTCGGTGACTTTGTCTTACTTCAAGATTGTGATAATACTTATGGACGCGGCTATTTAAAAGGTGCTGTTAGTATTGGAGTTGTTGTACATAGTGATTGTGTAAAAATGGGTCATGGGCCTGGCATTACAACAATCATGACTTGTAAGAAATCACTGATTGACCCTATTATCGATCATAATGCTAATATCACTCATTATATGAAGAAGTTAAGTCGCTCATGATAATAGGTGATTTCAATGAGTAAGATTGTCTTTTTCAGTATTCCGGCTTATGGTCATACCAATCCAACTATTGAGGTCGTGCGTGAGTTATCCGGAAAAGGCCATGAGGTAAAGAAGGTGATTAGATGAAAAATAATGTCTCCTGCCCTAAATGTGGAGGTACAGAAATTATAAAAATACCTGGAAAAGCAGGCGCTTATGGTAGCGGAAATAATATTATGATTGGAATGACTATTTTTAGTGCCATTCTTGTTAATCGATATGTTTGTAGTGACTGTGGATATTCTGAAGAATGGATCGATACTAAAGATTTAGAAAAATTAAAAAAGTATTATACATCTAATTAATAAAGTTTCCCACATTGAATTTCCTATTATCCCCATGATAAGATAACATCTGAAAGCATTATCAAAAAGGGGGAATAGATATGAACTTCAAAGAAACATTAGAGCGTATGCATCATCAAAAATTATATTATTGCAATAATGAAGAACTCATGGCAAAGCAAGAGAAATGTTTAGATTGTCTATACGACTTCAACCAAACACGTCCAACCGAACTTCAAAAACGAACAGAGTTATTAAAAGAAATGTTCGCTGAAGTGGGAGAAGGATGCTATATTGAACCTCCACTTCATGCAAATTGGGGAGGACATCACGTTCACTTTGGAAATGGGGTTTATGCTAACTTCAATTTAACCCTTGTAGACGATACACATATTTATGTTGGAAACAATGTTATGTTCGGACCTAATGTTACCTTAGCAACAGCTGCTCACCCTATCCACCCTGAACTTCGAAGAAAACAAGCTCAATTCAATTCTCCGATTACGATTGGAAATAATGTATGGATTGGTGCAGGTGCTGTCGTTCTTCCTGGTGTAACGATTGGGGATAATACGGTGATTGGTGCAGGAAGTATTGTAACAAAAGATATCCCTGCTAATGTTGTTGCCGTAGGAAATCCATGTAAAGTAATTCGTGAAATCAGTCAACGTGATTTTGAATATTATAATGGTGATTTAAAAATTGATATTGAATAGAAAAAGAGAGCTCAAGGCTCTCTTTTTTTAGTTATTAATATAATTTTTAAAAACATCTGTAAAATCTTTTTGAATATATGTTTCACGTGCTTTATAAATCCAGTTAAATGAATATTCATTAACATTCGCGAAGACTTGAGATAGATCTCCTGTTTCAAATCGTTGTGAGCCACAAGCTTGTGCAGCTAAGTTTAGTGTTTGTTGAGATTTCTCTAGTAAAATATTATTTTCTTCTACGATATGAGCAATTTTAATTAATGCCTTATAAATATCTTTTAATTGTTCTAGCTGATTACGATTGACATCAATTGAAAAGTCAACGTTCCCCATCGTAAACTTTAACTCACAGTCTAAATCGACAGTTCCAGCCGTTTCAATCATGACATGTTTAATATCATTTTTATAGTAATCATATCGTTTCACTAAACGTTTTTTACTAACTGCTGATGTTCCATCAACATGAATTAAAGCCAAGTTGGTAAAGCAGTACTCATCTGTTCGTGATTTAATTAAGAAAAAGATTTTCTCTTCATCCTCATGCATAATAAAATCATCAGCATCGACTTTATCATAGTCACTCGGACTAATAATTCTCCCAATATCACTTAATCCTAATGCGTCTGAAGCTAACTTCTTTAACATCTTATCCACCTCTATTATATAATTGCCCTATTCACAGATAGGTTAAAGATATTATAGCATAGGGAGCCCACAAATCAACCATCGTGTTTTTACTCTCTTCCTCTCTCAAACTTGTGTTATAAATCCCCATAAAGGAGTGAGAAAATGAAAGGAACATTTTTAACTTTAGTGTCAATGCATTTGAATAATCGGAATAATGGACATTTGTAACTATTTAAACGCGAAATGATAGACTGAAAAATAAAAGGGGCTGTATCAAAA
>NZ_JAMQUS010000057.1:0-6704 GCF_025594995.1 Turicibacter sp. GALT-G1 | reverse complement strand
AAAACCTCTGATAGATACTGGCGGACTCCCGCTTCATTCTCATAATTTCTGACTTGTAATCGCCCCTCAATCCCAATCATCATTCCTTTTAAAACATAGTTAGCAATGGTTTCCGCTGTTTTATTCCATGCGACACAAGTAATAAAATCCGCCTGTTGCCCACCTTGTTCACCTTTATAGGGGCGATTCACTGCTAAGGTAAATTGCACATAGTTTGTGCCATTTTTGTTTTGCTTTAATTCGATCGTTTTTGTGGTCCGCCCCACTAAAACAATGTTATTAATCATAGATCTGCCTCCTTATCATACTTCACTAGCCAGTAGCCTTTTGCTTGTCTAACATAATAGGGAATGTCCTGTTGTAATAAATATTCTTCTATCTCTTGTAAGTGATGACGGTAATAACAATAGATGTCACCCGAAGGCTCACAATGAATACACACGCATTCCTGAGATAGAAAAGAGGTATTCGGTTCACCCACTTTCTGCTTCCTATCATTGATAATATTTAACTGTTCAAAGACACGCTTGATCGCTTCATCTCGTGTGACTGCCCCCTGTTTCACTCGAAAAAGCCCGTGATAATCCAGATCATACTTTTTAGCAAAGGTCGATAACTTCATCTGATGCTGCTTCAAATACTCTTGTAACGTCACAGCGATTCTCCTTTCCCGCTTCAAATCATCAGTTATTTAACAAATGATAAAGTCGTTGTTCTAATTGATCACAATGCTTCGCACAAAATTCGGCTCGATTTCTCTGCTCAATGGCAACCAATTCATTATGAATCAAAAGTCTTAAAATACGTTTTGTTTCTGCCAACACTTCAATATCAAATGGATAAATCACTTCTAACTGTTTCATCTTCTCACCCTCATTCGTTTTCGTTTATCTTGCATCCGAGCATAGATATAGAACAATCCGTTCCAATCGTTGTATCTAATTTCAACTTCTTTAAATTGATACATGGGATAGTCTCGCTCTAATTTCTCGCCAATCGAATCTTGATTTAACACCATGTCCATCACTTTACGCTTACTCATTTTTGTACGATTCTTTGACGGCTTGGGTAACACAAGATTTCCCTTACTACTTCCCCAACGACGTTTCCCCTTCAATCTGAAAGCCGTTCTTTTATATGTTTCTTCATCCTTCATCATGTACTTACAAACCCCAATGAAGTTTTCTTCTTTGTAGTAATTAAGCGTTCTAATGGTGGATGAACCTAGTTTCCACTTGGATTCCACTTCTGCTTTGGTTAACCCATTATCCATAATTAGATGTAAATGGAATCGCTCGGTTCCCGTTGTTCCTTCCTCAATCACATACACATACTTCGCATTCTCTAACCCTTTTTTCTTTCTGAATCGGTTAATCCGTCTAAAAAAATTCTTACTTAACCTTTCAGCCGTTTCTAAATCTTGTGGTGCCTCTTTAAACGTTAGGGTACACCAGTAATCTCCCGTATAAAAATTTTCATGAACTAACCGCATTAACTTTTTCTTCGCATTTCGATCATTCAAATTCTTCTGTTGCTCACTACTCTCACGACTTTTCTTTTGTTTAAATCGTCTCATCATCTCAGGAATCTCTTTTTTAAATGAGGGATAAATCTCTACTTCTAACTGATTTCCCGCTTTGATGGTTGCTGTGGTATAAGCCACTCCCCTTAATGACTTCACACCATCATTTAATAATTCCCCTGTTTGCTCATGAAAGGATTGATTATAAAAATTCTCATAATCATAATCATCAAATACTTTTTTCTTCATCACGACTTCCCCCATTTCGACTCCCACTTATTCGACAAAATCTAAAAATGGTCGACTTGTTAATATCCTATACAAGTTCGTTAAAGAGAAGAATTTCTTCTCTTTTTGTCGAACACCTTTTCTATCTGCTTATCGTGATGAATCATTAGAAATCCTATCCCTTTAATTCATGAATAATCCAACCCGCGACTCGCATCACGGATTGATCACGCTTAGTAATAATATTGATATCTTTGACAATGGCCCCAATCCACGTATGACTTCGATATTCAAGGGTTGCAACTTGTTCATCTCCCCAAATCACTTGATATCCCGTTACAACTCCCTCCTTATTCATTTCATATTCTTTAAATAAAAATCCCGCTAACATCTTCATCCCCCCATTTTTGATTAAACAACTTTCGCAACTGACGCTAGATAGCTTTTCGTCATGAGTTCCCCACACTCATGACATCTAATACTTTCTAAATTAAACCCCGATTTTAATTCATACCCGCATGGACACGTATATTCATAGTCCTGTGGTTTATCTTTCCTACAACTAATCTCGGTAATCGCCTGATTCGCTGCATTACGATACCATAAAATTTCTTTCCCCTCGTCATATGTCTGAACCTTTAATTTCTTTAAAGGCTTTTTCGTATCCACCGATGCATAACCATAATTCATTAGCGCATCAGGAAATTCAATGATGCCTAGCGGTGTATTAACTTTCATTTCTATTCCCCCTTAACATCTCTTGTAACTTCACCAAAAAGATGAATAAAATCACCTTAATAGTAAAAAATATTATCGTTATGTGATTTTTAATCACTTATATATCTTGAAGATAAATTTAAATATTGAATAAAATCACCTAACAGATAAAAAAAATTAAGCTTTATTAAAAAAGTCAGAGAGACTAAAAATAGCCTCTTCTGGGAAAAACACATTCGTAATTTCATACGGTCTTAACTCCAAGAGATGTGCCATTGACTTTATATCTTCTGTTGATAATCTGTCAGGATACTTCATACGTGCACAAATATAACTTTTTTTCACCCCTAAAGCCTTCGCAAATTGGCTAAAGTTCATTCCCCTTAATTCGACATAGTCCTTAAACAATGCAGTGTTCATGATATTCCCTCCCTATTATCTTTCTTCTAACCAAAACTCAATCTATTCCATCCCCTGAATGTTGACTTGGGTCACACTTATAATATAACAATATTTTCATCCTAACAACGTGTAATCGCTAACATTTGTGAATTACTGTTTATTTTTTTATAAAAACAAACATCTTTCTTGAATATTGTTCTAGTTTTCGACATAAAAACTATTTTATGTGGATTGTGGTGTTAAATCACCTTTCCCTTGTTGATTTCTGTTTTTGTTTGTCGAATGTTTCCAGAAAGTGATACAGACTCACGTAGAACCATTGCAGATAACCTTTGACTTCGATATGATGATACTGTAATCAAGCGTATAAAGGATGATGGATAAGATGACTAATAAATTAATAGAAATGAAAGATATTATTAAATCACGACGTTTAGAACTTGGACTTACTCAACAGGAATTAGCGGATCTATGTCATGCTGACCGTACAACAGTCGGTAAATGGGAATCGGGTGACATTATAAACATCAAGCGTGACAAACTACAACTACTTTCAAAAGCGTTAAATATTTCTCACCTAGTCTTACTCGGTGCAGAGGAATATATCCCTTGTGAAATAGATGAAATTTTAATATACGATGCAATTTATGGAGATACTCTTGGCAATCAGATTGCTAAAATAAAAAACCCCTACCCTGATAACTATGGACAATTCTTTGGAATACAGGTGGCACATCCAACATTTATCAATGGTTATTGTTTTGCTATCTTCAATAAAAAGACCAAAATTAATAGCGGTGATATCGTGGCTGTCTCTCTTAACGGAAATGAAGCGATGATTAGAAAATTATACATTGTAGATAAGGATATCGTCACACTACGACCGGTGATGGAAGAAGGTGAACTCATTACACTTGTTGAAAATGATATTAAGGACATGAATGTAATTGGAAAGTACTGTTATGCTATTAGTCCATTTTTAGAATAGAAATCGGCTAGAGATATCTATGAATCAATAAAAAAGACTTCAAAAGTCTTAGGAGGAATCATGATGAAAGTGGCATTGTACGCGAGAGTTTCAACCGAGCAACAAATTGAAAATTACAGTATCCCGCTACAAAAAGAACGTATTAAAGCTTTCTGTACGTCTAAAGGTTGGGATGAGATTACAGAATATGTGGATGCTGGGTATAGCGGGTCTAATTTAAATCGCCCGGCTCTTGAGCAGTTACAAAAAGATATTAAAAGTAAAAAGATAAATGCCGTTATTGTTTATCGCCTGGATCGTTTAAGCCGAAGTCAGCGTGATACCCTTTATTTAATCGAAGAAATGTTTTTACCTAACAATGTAGAGTTCATCTCGATTTCGGAAACGATTGATACGAGTACGCCATTTGGTCGCGCGATGATTGGCGTCATGTCAGTATTTGCCCAACTGGAACGTGAGACAATTACTGAACGTCTACGAAGTGGTCGTCTCAAAATGGTTCGTGACCAAGGTCTTTGGGCTGGTGGTTCTGATGCTAGTCCATATGGTTACACTAGACTTAAACGTGGAGAGTTAATAGTTAATGAAGAAGAACGGAAACATATCGTGAGAATATTCGAAGAGTACGTCACCTTAAAATCCTATATTAAAGTTCAAAAGAAATTAGAACAAGAAGGTTTTCCTCCTCTACGACATGCCCGTATTACTTCATTACTTAAAAATAGACTCTACATTGGTGAAGTTTCATTTGCAGGTGAATGGTTCAAAGGGTCACATGAACCTATTATATCAGTTGATTTATTTAATGCAGCCCAAAAGGTAAATGAGCACTTCAAAGGTTATAATTTCGGAAAGATAAAAAATAATGTCTTCAGAAAAAAAGTTATTTGTGGATGCTGTGGTGAGAATTATCGTTCTTACTCTGCAAAGGATAAAAAAACAGGTGAAACCTATTACTATATGGTTTGTTCCCGTCGTAAGATGCCATCTTACTATGAAAGTAAATGTTTTAACCGTAATATTAGACGTTCAGACTTGGAAAATGAGATTTTCAACCGCATTAAAAACTTAGAAACAAGTGGTGAAATTGAATTTACTAAAAAGAGTACACCTGTTGACTACTCAAAAAAGATTGAGGCGATCAATGAGAAAATCAATAAGTTACTCGATTTATACATGGATGATAGACTTCCAAAAGATGCACTTGACGCTAAATTAGCAGATTTTAATTCTCAAAAAGAGAAATTACTATCTCAATCAAAAGAAACAGAATACGAAACATCTCTAATGGAGGACTTTATTAAAAAAGGAATTCCTAACTTATTCGAATGTGACTTAGATACACAAACCGCCATTATTGATTTATTCGTCGATAAAATCATTGTGAAAGAGGATGGATTACAAGTGATTTGGAATCAATAAGCGGAGGGATAAAGATGAAAGTGGCATTGTATTCAAGAGTTTCAACCGAACAACAAATCGATAATTATAGTATCCCGCTACAAAGGGAACGACTAGAAGCTTTTTGTACCTCTAAAGGATGGACTCATACACAGGAATATATTGATGCAGGTTATAGCGGGTCTAATTTAAATCGACCTGCCCTACAACAATTACAAAAAGATATTAAAAATAAAAAAATTAATATGGTTATTGTTTATCGCTTAGATCGTCTAAGTCGAAGTCAACGGGATACCCTTTATTTAATTGAAGAAGTATTTTTACCTCATGAAGTTGAATTTATTTCGCTATCTGAAACAATCGATACCACTACTGCTTTTGGACGTGCAGCCATTGGCGTTTTATCTGTATTCGCTCAACTCGAACGTGAGACCATTCTTGAACGTTTAAGAAGCTGTCATCACAAAATGGTACGAGAAGAAGGATTATGGTCAGGTGGTTCAGCGACAGCTCCCTATGGCTATACTCGGCTAGCTCGTGGAGAATTGGTTGTCAATGAAGAAGAACGTCAGCATATTGTACGAATCTTTGAAGACTATATAAAATTAAAATCTTATACTAAAGTTCAAGATCAATTAGAAAAAGAAGGTTTTACTAGGATCAAAGTTAAACGACTTGTTCACCTCCTACAAAATCGAGTTTATATTGGTGAGGTCTCTTTCGCAGGTGAATGGTATAAAGGCGCACATGAACCCATTATATCTGAAGATCTATTTAATCAAGTACAACAGACCTTCAAAGAAAATAGAGGTTCAAATTTTGGAAAAGTAAAAAATAAAGTTTTTACAGGAAAAGTTTTTTGTGCTCGATGCGGTGAGGAATATCGTTCATACTCTCATACAGATAAATTAGCAACTGGTGAGAAAGCTACCTATCATTATCTAATCTGTAATCGAAGAAAAAAACCTTCCCATTATGAAAGTAAATGTTTTAATAGAACGATTCGACGTGATGAATTTGAAAAAGAAATTTTTACTCGTATTAAAAATTTAGAAACAAGTGGTGAAATTGACTTAAGTCATAGCCCAATGAATTACATTAAACAAATTAAACGTATTGATAGGAAAATAAATAAACTACTGGATTTGTATATGGATGATAGATTATCTAAAACTTCACTGGACGCTAAATTAGCCGATTTAAACACTCAGAAGGAAACACTCTTAGCACAAGCAGAAGAAACAGAATATGAACAATCTCAGATTGAACAATTGATTAAAAATGGGATCCCTAACTTATTTGAATGTGACTTAGAAATGCAAACCGCGATTGTTGATTTATTTATAAATAAAATAGTCGTAACTGAGGATGGGCTTCAAATTACTTGGAATCAATAGCTTTTATTTTTTTACTATTTTTCGGTTTTCATACACTAGCATCACATAC